>JAUXED010000027.1 GCA_030618105.1 Bacteroidota bacterium
TCACCTCATCACCTCATCACCTCATCACCTCATCACCTCATCACCTCATCACCTCATCACCTCATCACCTCATCACCTCATCACCTCATCACATTATTTCTCCCTCAAAGCATCATACAACACTTCCACAGGATGGTAAGCTGTTCGTTTTGTCCCGTCCTTTATCTGGTGCCGGCAGCTTGTCCCCGGTGCGGCAATCAATGTTTTTTCAGCAGTTTCCCTGATAGCAGGAAATAATATTAGTTCTCCGACTTTCATGCTTAAATCGTAGTGCTCTTTTTCATATCCGAATGAACCTGCCATGCCACAACAACCTGATGGGATCTCTTCAACAGTGTAATTTACAGGTAAAGACAATAATTTTTTTGTAGCTTCAGTTGAAGCAATTGATTTTTGCTGGCAATGACCATGCAGCATTATATGCTGTTTGTTATCTGTAAAGATTTCAGATTTTATATGTCCCTTTTCTATTTCCCTTATCAGGAATTCATCAATTATAAAGGTGTTGTTAGCAATTCGCCTGGCTGTTTGCTTGTTTTTTCCGCGCAGCAAATCAGGATACTCGTCACGAAAACTCAGAATCGCTGAAGGCTCAATTCCTATCAAAGGTTTTTCTTCAGATATTAACGGGCCAAAAATTTCGATATTTTTCTCAGCAAGACGACGGGCTTTACGTATTAAACCTTTAGATATATAAGCCCTTCCGCTTTCGGCATGTAATTGTGTTTCAGTCCTATACCCTAATTTTATTAGTAATTTGATTGTTTTTATCCCGATAAGGGTATCATTGTAGTTGGTAAATTCATCAATGAACAGGTAAACAGTTCCGTTTTTTGGGTTTTCAGGGTTAAGTTTATGAAGGTTTTGCCGCACCCATTTTCTAAGTGTTGTGGTGTTTATTGAAGGTATAGTTCGCTTAACAGCAAATTTCAGGATCTTTTTTATCGGAAATGATAAAACCTTGCTTTTTGCAAAGAGGTTAAATAAAGCAGGGAAAAAAGCTCCTATACGGTTGATTTTTGAGATGTTGGCAATAACTCTTGTTCTAAGGGGAATACCATGGTCATCGTAGTAGTGTTGCAGAAATTCTGCTTTCATTTTGGCTACGTCTATACTGGAAGGACACTCTGATTTACACCCTTTACAGGAAAGGCACAAATCAAGAATTTCGTATAGTTCTTTGTGATCAAATGGTTTTTCCTGCTCTGGTATACTAAGTAATTCCCGTAACAGATTAGCTCGTGCCCTGGTAGAAGCATGCTCATCACGAGTTGCCATGTAACTTGGACACATTGTTCCACCGGATTTTTCTGTTTTTCTGCAATCGCCTGAACCATTGCATTTTTCAGCTGCCCTGACAATTCCGCCTGTATCCGAAAAGTCAAATATGGTTTTTATATCAGGGGTAACCTGACCAGGAATATAGCGCAGACCGGTATTCATTCGTGGGGTGTCTGTTATCTTTCCGGGATTGAAGATATTTAGAGGATCCCAGCTTTTTTTCAACTCTTTTAACAATTCATAGTTCCGGTCACCCAGGATTATTGGTATAAATTCTCCGCGAAGCCGTCCATCACCATGTTCCCCGCTCATTGATCCGTGATACTTTTTTACAAGTCTCGCTACTTCGAACCCCAGTGTCCTGTATAGTTTCACATCATTAGGGTCTTTTAAATTCAGTATGGGACGCAAATGCAGTTCGCCCGATCCTATATGGGCATAGTAAACACATTTTTTCTTGTGCTTATCCAAAATGCCCTTTAGCTCATCCATGTAATCAGGTAACATGTTTACATTTACAGCTGTATCTTCAATTAGTGAGACTGGTTTTGCATCTCCTTTCATGTTAGATAAAATTCCAAGTCCTGCTTTCCTGAGATCCCAGACTTTATCAACATCAGGTGGAAAAATAAGGGGGAAATGATAACCATAACCCTCTTTTTGCATGTCTGCTTCAAGATTCTTTGCAATTTGTTCTATTTCATCACGAGTTTCACGGGCAAATTCTATCACAAGAATAGCAGCGGGTTCCCCTTTAATAAAAAACCGGTTTCTTTGTTGTTCTATATTGCTTTTTGTTAATTCAAGTACAATATTGTCCATCATCTCCACTGCGCCTGGTTTATGCTTCAGGGCAATCAGGTTTGCCCTGAAAGTTTCTTCAATGGTTTTAAAATGAACGCAAACCAATCCTGTTTCTGCAGGAGGGAGATCAACCAGGTTTAATTTGATCTCAGTTGTAAAAGCCAGTGTCCCTTCCGATCCGGCAAGTAACCTGGAAAAGTTAAAAGGTTTTTTTTCACCTGGAGTAAATACATCTGATTTCAGCAAAAGATCAAGTGCATAACCAGTATTTCTTCGTGGGATAACAGGATCCGGATAATCATCACGGATAGATTCCCTGTTTGTTTCGTCTGTGAGCATCTTGCGGATAGACCTGTAAATTTCGCTTTCAAGCGTTTCTCCCATGCACTTAATCTCAAACTCTTTGGTAGAAAGATCATTGAATCTGGCTTCTGAACCATCGCTTAAAATGGTGCAAACTTCAAGTGTATGTTCTCTTGTGCTACCATAAAGTATGGAATGTGCCCCGCACGCATTGTTACCTAACATTCCACCTGTCATACAGCGGTTCGAAGTTGAAGTTTCCGGACCAAAAAACAGCCTGATTGGTTTAAGGTATTGGTTGAGTTCATCCAAAATAACGCCTGGCTCTACACGTACCCATTTTTCTATGGTGTTGACTTCAATAATTCTATTCAAATAACGTGAAACATCTACTATAAGTCCCTCTGACACTACCTGGCCGGCAAGAGAGGTTCCTGCAGTTCTTGGTGTTATTGGTATTTTATTTTCACGTGACCAAATAATTATTTTGCGAATGTCAGTTTTGTGCTTTGGCAAAGCTATAGCAACCGGTTTTTGACGGTAAGCCGAGGCATCGGTAGCATATAGCAAACGACTAACTTCATCGTAAAGCAGATCTCCATCCAGTGATCCGGCAAGGGCTTCAAGCTGGCTGGTTAAAATAGCAGGGTCCATATAGTAAAATTTTCGGCTAAAATAACAAATCAATTATTGAGGATAAAATCAAAATTAGCAGAATAATTACAATTTGTGTCATGTTAAATGTTAAAAGCTATATGTTAAAAGTTATAGGTTATAAGTTAAATGTTAAGAATATCCTGGATCATTGCGAACGAAGTAAAGCAATCTCTCCTGAATTTTCGTAAAGTTATGACAGTCCATTTATTTAGCATTCTGGTTGTTTTTTGGAGATTGCGTCCCTCCTTCACTTTATTACGGAGGGCAGGCGTCGCTTCGCTCGGTTCAGGTTTCAAATTCTTAACCTCAAACCAATAATCACCTCATCACCTCATCACCACATCACCTCAATCACCACATCACCTCATCACCTCAATCACCTCATCACCTCATCACCTCATCACCTTATCACCTCATCACCTCATTACCTCATCACCTCATCACCTCAATCACCTCATCACCTCATCACCTCAATCACCTCATCACCTCATCACCTTACTTCTTCACTTTTGCCTTCTGCCTTCCGCCTTCTGCCTTGACATTACATGACAATAGTCATAATGAAATAATTAGAAAATCAGGCAATTTTGATTAACTTTGCTGAATCGAAACAATTATTACATAAAATACTGATATACAATGGAGTTACTTAGTATTATAAAGGAAAAAGCAAAAAAAAATAATAAAAGGATTGTATTACCAGAGGGTACAGAAGAAAGAACACTGAAAGCTGCAGATGTCCTTATTAAGGAAAAAATTGCCAACATAATTCTTCTTGGGAAAAGGGAAGATATTGAAAGTTACGCTGGAAAATTAGGATTAATGAATATTAAGAATGCGACAATTATTGATCCCGTAAGCCATCCCGGGAAACTTGAATATGTCGATTTAATGGTTGAGTTGAGAAAGCATAAAGGTCTTACGCGTGATGATGCATTTAAGTTAATTGAAGATCCACTCTATCTTGCTACACTAATGATCAAGAATGGAGATGCTGACGGTGAGGTTGCCGGTGCAAGAAATGCTACTACTGATGTGTTAAGACCTGCTTTTCAGTTCGTGAAAACCATGCCCGGTATAAGTGTAGTATCCGGTGCTTTTATAATGATCTTTAAAGATAAAACCTTTGGTGAAAATGGGATACTTATTTTTGCTGACTGTGCAGTCCATCCAGACCCTTCGGATAAAGAACTTGCTGAAATTGCTGTTGCCACTGCAAATACTACCAGGGCAATAGCCGGCTTCGAACCAAGAGTTGCCATGCTTAGCTTTTCTACTAAGGGTAGTGCAAAACATGAAATGGTTGATAAAGTTGTTGAGGCTACTCGTATTGCACGTATTATGGATCCTTCGTTAAAAATAGATGGTGAAATGCAGGCAGATACTGCAATTATAGAATCAATTGCTAAAAAGAAGGCTCCGGATAGTGAAATTGCCGGGAAAGCCAACGTACTTATTTTTCCAACCCTTGAAGTAGGAAATATCGTTTATAAACTTGTGCAGCGCCTTGCGCATGCTGAAGCAATCGGTCCGGTATTGCAGGGAATGGCTGCACCAATTAACGATCTCTCAAGGGGATGTTCAGTTAGTGATATTGTAAACTTGGTCGCTATCACCGCCAACCAGGCAGCTTCCATAAAAAAATAGAATAATATGAACCGAACCCAGAAAAAAGTCGGGGTGAGCTATCCCGACAATGTCGGGACAGTCTATGTGACTGTTGAAAATTAAATTATAAACACATGAAAACAGAAGTACTTGAAGATTATGCTTTGGAAAAAAAGGCAAAGAAAAAAGGGGGGCTTAAAAAAGTTGGAATAATTGGTGCCGGTACTATGGGGCAGGATATTTCAGTGATTATTAGTAAGCAGGGAATAGATGTGATATTTATTGACCTTGCCGATAAAAGAGTTAAAGAAATTTTTAATGAAATATCCCGCCGTCTTGATGAAATAATTAGTAAATGGGGGATGACAAAAAGTGAGAAGCGGGCAATTGTTTCACGGATAAGCGGATCAATTGATTATAACGATATCAGTGACTGTGATTTGATAATCGAATCTATCAATACTAAAAAAGCCGGATCAAGCAGGGAGGAGAGACAAAGTGTATTCAGGAAAATTGAATCAGTGGTATCAAGAGATGCTGTTATAGCATCCAATACATCCACAATGATGATCTCTGACCTGGCTCAGGTGTTGGAATATCCTGACAGGGCTGTTGGTTTGCATTTTATTACTCCGGCAATAACTGTTAAAATTGTTGAAGTGGTTAAAGGAGTGAAGACAAGCGATAAATCATATGAATTTGTGGTTAAGTTTGCTAAACTGATCGGGAAGAAGCCGATTATTGTACATGAATCTCCCGGTAACATTAGTACACGTCTCATTGTAACAATCATCAACGAAGCGTGTGAAACCCTGATGGAAGGCATTGCTTCTACCACCTGTATAGATACAACCATGAAAAAAGGATATGGTATGCAGTTTGGCCCTTTTGAAATGGCTGACCGGATTGGTCTTGATAAATTGGTTAAATGGATGGAAAACCTCTATGAAGAGTTTGGAGACCAGAAATTTAAACCCAATCCGATTCTGAAACGTCTGGTTAGATCTGGTTTTTATGGAAAAACTTCAGGTTCCGGATTTTACCATTACGAAAATGGACTGGCTACTACTGAAACTATTACTTATCACGAGATTAAATAACTAACTGAATATTAATCAGAATCAGTAAATGAACTAAGTATGAAACTTCCATGTATTATTAATGCACAAACAAAAATGATTAAATAACGGTTGCGCAACAGTATACGGATTTTTTTACATGGAAGTTCACGAGCGGGTTTGCGCTATGGGTTTTTGTGGGAGCGAGTAACAAATACCACAGAACTTGTAAAAAGGTAGAAAATATTAGTAACCTTGTCACTAACATAAAAGATTTAAACGTATGAAAAAAAACAAATTATTATTATTTGCCGGATTGTTTTTTGGTATTCTTTTTACAAGTTGTGAAAAAGATGATTATAAAAACATGGTTATATTAAATGATGAAGCTGCTGAAATAATTGTGAATTCTTTAAGCTCTTCATCTTATGGATTTGCTTCACAAGTTAAAGATGCCGCGGAATTAGCAGATTCAATATACCAGGAAGAAGAAAAAGCTGCGAAAAACCTGAAATCGGTAAATGCAGATAGTACATTTACTATTACCAATCAGCCCGGCTCAAGGATAACTTATGAATACACGGTAAGTTACAGTTATGGAATTCAGATGAATGGATTAAAGCCTGAATTTTTCTTCAATTTTACGACTAATGGTGAATATACGGCTCCACGAACATCATCAAGCAATCAAAGCCAGGGTGAATTTATTATTTCCAACCTAACTGCAGGTTATAATAATTATCTGCTTAACGGATCATGCAGTCGTACAGGAAGTCAAATTGTAAAAGTTGATGTTGAAATAGAGCTCTCAAGTACAATAAACTTTGTTATGGAAGATATTTCCATTGATAAGACAAGCTACGAAATACTAGGCGGTTCTGCTGAAGTTACCATTACAGGTACATCAAATAGTGCAAGTTTCGATATGCAGGGAAGTATAGTGTTTAACGGAAACAAGTCGGCAACTCTTACAATTAATGGTATAGTTTATGAAATTGATTTGGAAAATGCCGACATATTGTAGTGAGAACGCAGAGATTTAATGAACTTTTTAAAAATAGCCATGCCTGATATTGGGCATGGCTATTTTTTTAATTTTGCATATAATAAAACTTGAAATTGAAAAACTTTGTTTACATAGTTATTTTACTAATAATATATACACTAAGCAGTAAAGGTTATTCTCAGAATAACAAACATTTTTTAAAAACAGGAATTGATTTTCCATTACAATATAAAATCGGGTATGAATTTAAACCTGTTAGAAATTTTTCTGCTGAATTACAGGTTGGCTTGCTTACAAAACCTTATGACGATATTATTCTTGAAGTAATAGAAGGTTTTGGCACCGATGAAGAATTTATCGAAATTATTAATGAAAGTTTTAAATTTGGCGGGATATTTACTATACAGCCAAAATTTCATTTCAGGAAAAATTATACAGGAATTTATGGCCAATTAATCTGTTTAAATGCGTCTAATACTTCAGTAGCGCTATTAAGCAGTTATTTCAATAAAGATTTTTCAATTTTAGGAGACAGGCAATCGTTAGGACTAACCTTACAAACAAATCTTTACCAAATCGGGTTATTGTACGGAAGGTATTTACAATTAAATAATTCTGATTTTTCTCTGGCATTGGAATTCGGTGTGAGTATGAATATTAATTCAAAAAATTCTTTTTCTTCCAGTCGTCCTTACCTTGATCAAACAAAACCTGTCAGGCAATTGTATTCTGAATTAGATGATGAACTTTCAACGTTATATAAACAATATGCTTTTATTCCAACTGTAAATTTTGTTTTTATTTATTATTTGTAATACTATAATATAAAAAGCCCGGGAACTGGATCATGAAAACCCGGGAAATTATCTTTGACATGCTGTTCAACTATTTAATATGCCAACGTTTTTTCCCAACGCAAGCACGCCAATAATAATTATCAGTATGGGATTACTTTATAGAAAGGATTGAATTGTTTTTTGTATCTTTGATTAAGAATATTCAAAGCATATACAAATGCAAACAGTCAGACTTAGAATAAACGATAAGGTATACGATAAGGTAATGTGGCTTTTAAGCAAATTTAATAGAAACGAGATTGAAATAATTCCTGATGATTCTTCTTATATTAAGTATCAGGAATATCTTCAAAACGAGTTGGATGAAATCAATAATGGTAAAGCCAAATTTCAATCTATTGATGAACTCGAAGCCCGTTTAGATAATGTCATCAAAAATCGTGAAAATACTATTTAAAGATTCGTTCGTAAATCGTCTGACTCGACAAATTGATTTCATCGCAAAAGACTCCCCTGTAAGAGCAAAAAGATTCAAGAATCAATTAATAAAGGAAATTAAAAAAATTCCAAAAATGCCTTACGCAAACAGGCAGTCAATATATTTTGACAACCACGATATTAGGGATTTAGTTTTTAAAGGATACGCCATCGTTTACAGAGTAAATGTTGAAAATAATATTATTGAAGTGTTTGGCTTAACAAAATATCAAGATAAGCCAACTGATTAGTTCAATTCCGGGCTTAAAATATATTACATTTAAGGCATAAAAAATCTTAACCAGTAAACTCGTAACACGTAACTCGTAACCCGTAACACTTTAACACTGTAACACTGCATCACAATTTTTCAACTCTTCACCCCCTTCGACTTTTTATACGGAAGTCTTTTATTTATCCTATAACTTTTTACTACTTTTGCAGGCTATTTTATATGTATTAAGAATATTATGGATATAAGAAATATTGCAATTATTGCACATGTTGATCATGGAAAAACAACCATGGTCGATAGAATTCTGCATCAGGTGAAATTATTCAGGGATAACCAGGAAGTGCAGGATTTGATTTTGGATTCAAATGATCTGGAACGGGAGAGAGGGATAACCATTTTATCTAAGAATGTATCAGTAAGATATAAAGGAATAAAAATAAATATTATCGATACTCCCGGACACTCAGATTTTGGAGGTGAAGTAGAACGTGTTTTAAATATGGCTGACGGGGTACTGTTACTTGTTGATGCTTTTGAAGGACCTATGCCACAAACACGGTTTGTTTTGCAAAAAGCATTAGAGCTGGGTTTAAAACCTATTGTTGTCATTAATAAAGTTGATAAACTAAATTGTAATCCTGAAGAGGTAAATGAACTTGTTTTTGAACTAATGTTTTCTTTGGATGCTACGGATGAACAACTGAATTTCCCAACTGTTTACGGTTCTTCAAAACAAGGGTGGATGGGAGCCGACTGGAAAACACCAACGAGTGATATTACCTGGTTGTTAGATACAATTATCGAATATTTTGATCCGCCAAAAGATAACCCGGGAACGTTACAATTACAGATCAGTTCATTGGATTATTCGTCATATACCGGAAGAATTGCTGTAGGAAGAATACACAGAGGGAGTATTAAAATGGGTGATCAGGTTTCTATTGTTCAGAGAAATGGTCAGATAAATAAATCAGTTATCAAAGAACTTTATCTTTTTGAAGGTCTGGGAAAAGAAAAAATCAAAACCGAAGTTAAATCAGGTGAAATAGTAGCCATAATGGGAATTGAAAATTTTGATATTGGAGATACTATTGCAGATATTGAAGAACCTGAAGCCTTAAAACCAATTACTATAGATGAACCTACAATGAGTATGCTTTTTACCATTAATAACTCACCATTTTTTGGTAAAGAAGGGAAATATGTTACATCAAGGCATATCAGAGACAGATTGTTTAAAGAAACAGAGAAGAATCTGGCATTAAGGGTTGAAGAAACAGATTCACCTGACAGGTTGCTGGTTTATGGTAGAGGTATACTTCATTTATCTATTCTAATAGAAACTATGAGGAGAGAAGGGTATGAGATGCAATTAGGTCAGCCTAAAGTGGTTATTAAAGAAATAGATGGGTATAAACATGAGCCGGTAGAACTGTTAAATGTAAATGTTTCTGAAGAATTTTCCGGAAAAGTAATAGAGATAGTTACCAAACGTAAAGGAGATATTCTGAATATTGAAACAAAAAATGACAGAATAAATCTTGAATTCAAAATATCGGCCAGAGGTTTAATCGGACTAACCAATCCAATATTAACGGCAACTGAAGGTGAAGCAGTGATTTCGCACCGGTTTAAAGGTTATGAACCATGGAAAGGGGAAATACAAGGTAAAAGAAACGGTGCGTTGATAGCTTTGGAAACAGGTACATCTATTGCTTATTCAATTGATAAACTGCAAGACAGGGGTAAATTCTTCATTGAGCCAAATGAAGTAATATATGCAGGTCAGGTGATAGGAGAGAGCACGCGGTATGATGATCTGGTAATAAATGTGATCAAGACAAAAAAACTATCTAATATGCGGGCTTCAGGTTCAGATGAAAAAACGTCAATTGCACCGGCAGTAAAATTCTCATTGGAAGAAGCTATGGAATATATTGGAGAAGATGAATATGTTGAAGTAACCCCGAAGTCTATTCGCTTAAGAAAAATATTGCTTAGTGAGCACGAAAGGAAAAAGAAAAAAAATATAACAAAAACATGATGATTATGGAATTGAATGACAAGTATTTGCGACATACCTATTCATATTTGGCTTTACGAAAAGCGGTAGGATGGATAGGCATATTATTACCGTTCATATTAATGCTTGGTGTTTTTATAATATTTAAGGGAGAGATCATTCAAAAATCCATTAGCCATTATTACCATTCCGGTATGGGTGACGTGTTCGTTGGTACTCTCTGTGCCGTAGCTTTATTCATGTTTTTTTATAGTGGTTATGATAAATGGGATGACTGGGCGGGAAATGTTGCCGCTATTTTTGCAATTGGTGTAGCATGGTTTCCTGCTACAGAGGCGGGGGCAAGTGATTTGACAGGCAAAATTCATTTTACCTGCGCTGCCCTGTTTTTTCTTACCCTTGCTATATTTTCATTATTCTTATTCACCAGGAAAGGATCGAATCCAACACCGCAAAAGTTGACAAGAAATAGGATTTACATAGTCTGTGGCATCATCATGATTACCTGTCTTGTTGCTATTGCGATATACCTGAATTTTATCCATAATGATAACCAGGGATCTGGTTTTGTGTTCTGGGCAGAGACCATTGCTTTAGTTGCTTTCGGTGTATCCTGGCTTACCAAAGGAGGAACTCTTTATCCTGATAAATAGCCAACCGCAGCCGAAGCGAAGACACTGAATAGTTAAGTTTATTTCTTATCCTTTTTTTCTTCTGTCTTCTTTTTAGTTTTTGTTGCAGATTTTGTTGTAGTGGTTTTTTTCGCTGAGGTTGCTTTTTTTGCAGCCGGTTTCTTTTTTGGCTTTGCTGCAGTTTTCTTTTCTGTTTTTACTTCAGTTTTCTTTTCTGCTTTTGCTTCAGTTTTCTTTTCAATTATTAATTCCGGTTTCTTTGCCTCTGGTTCCTGTTTGTCTGTTTTAGTATCAGTTTTTGTTTTATCCGGAGCTTCGTCTTTTTTTATCTCTGTTTTTGTTTCTGTTTCAGGTTTAACTTGAACTTTTACTTCTTCTTTTTTCTTAACCTTTGTTTCAGGTGTATCTTTAACTTTAGCTTTTTGTTCTTGTTTTACCTGGGTTTCAACAACTTCTATTACTTCTTTTTTTTCTTTTACTTCTGCCTTTTTAACGGGTTTTGGAGCTTCTTGTTTTTTTGGAGGTGCAGATAATTTTTTCTTTTTAGATTTTTTAGTTCTCAATACACCGTAAGTTCCAGCAAATAATTTACCTCTTCTGGTTTTCATGTCTCCTTTTCCCATAACGATTCTTTTAATAAAGTTATAATTTGAATTCCTGGTTTTTAATAATGACCCCAAAAATACTAATTCTAACTGGAATTCATAGAAATATTTGTCTTAATAAATAGTAATATTACTTCATCTGATAAGAACTTATTGTAAATTTGTGACTTTATATAGATTACATCAGGCAGTGCCTGTAATATGATAATATTTGAATAAATGGATTTTAGGAGAATTAGCTTACTATATATAACAGGTTTTTGTTTGCTGTTTTTCTCATGCGAATCTGATGAGTCATGCAAGCAATCAACCGTTTCTATGTTAAATGCAGGGTTTTATTCATTTCCGGATAGTATACCTGAAGCGGCATCGGTAGATAGTTTTACAGTTTATGGAATAGGCAGGGCTGACAGTTTGATATATGACCAGGCAAACTCTGTTGGTAGTTTTGATCTCCCTCTTTCTCATTTCGTTGATACTGCAGGATTTGTTCTTACCCTGGGCACTGAAACTGATACGATCAGGTTCCTGTATTCTCGTGAATTACACCTGATATCGATGGAATGTGGATTTACAACTTATTATTATATCGAAAGTATAGATAATACCTCGAATGTTATTGATTCGGTAAGTGTAGTCAATAAAAAAGTAACAACCGGCGATTATGAGAATATTCAGATATACCTTTAGTTTGTTCATGTTTGCCTGGCTAACTGCCGGTGCTCAAACTAACGGGCATGGTATAGGAGGATTAAAGTTTGGGTTTGATATTTCGCGTATTGCTATGCCGTTTCTTGAGAAAGGGAGAGTGGAATATGACGGATCAGTTGATCTCAGAATAAACAAGGACCTGTATCCTGTAATTGAAGTTGGCTGGGGCGATTTTGAAACAGAGGAGATAAATTTTTCATATAGGTCAACCGGTTATTTTTTACGAGCCGGGATTGATAAAGATTATCTGAAAAAAGATAATTTAAATGATATGGGGATGTTTTTCGCCGGGTTCAGGTATGGGGTGAGCTTTTTCAAACATGAAGCTCCGGATCTGAAAATTAGTGATCCATATTGGGGGGATTTCTCCGGCGCAATTCCCGTAAAAAGCCTGAATGCTCATTGGCTGGAATTTACAACCGGCATAAGGGCTAAAATTTTTAATAATATATATTTGGGATGGTCATTAAGAGGCAGGTTGCTTTTGTTCAAGTCTGATGATATCAACATGTCACCTAATTATATACCGGGATACGGGAAAGTAGATGGCGGGAATAACCTGGGTTTCAGATATTCCGTTTTTTATAAGCTGCCTTTATAAAGCAAAAGAACTTTTACAACAATTTTATTCCGGCTTTAACACATGACTCAACCATTTCGTCCGGCCAGATACCCGCCTGTACTTCTCCAATATGGGCTTTGTCTAAAAGATACATACAAAGTCTTGATTGACCAATTCCACCTCCCATTGACAAGGGTAGTTCATCGTTTAATAATCTTTTGTGGAAGTATAACTCTTTACGGTTTTCATCCCCGGTAATCTTCAGTTGCTTAAGCATAGTCTCTTTGTCAACCCTGATACCCATAGAAGTAATTTCATAAGCTGATTTAAGTACAGAATTCCACAGGATAATATCCCCGTTCAATCCTTTGTATCCGTTCACCGTTTCAGTTGTCCAGTCATCATAGTCAGGTGCTCTTCCGTCATGAGGCTTTCCATCTGCCAGTTTGCTGCCGATACCAATAATAAATACTGCTCCGAATTCTTCTGCAATTTTATTCTCGCGTTCTTTAGGGCTGCTTTCGGGATAAAGGGCTAGTAATTCTTCCGAATGGATAAATTTTATTGTTTCCGGAAGTTTCTCTTTGATCTGAGGGAATGCTTCTGTTACAAGAAATTCTGTCCTTTTTATTGCATTATATATTTTAACAACAGTATCTTTCAGGTAATCCTGATTCCGGTCCGCTGATAAAACTACCTTCTCCCAGTCCCATTGATCCACATAAAGTGAGTGAATATTAGTGAGTATTTCATCTGGACGGATAGCATTCATATCAGTATAAATACCTTTTCCATTATTAATTTCCAGGTCGGCCAGCATCAACCGTTTCCATTTAGCCAGTGATTGGACTATTTCAAATTGTTCATTCTTAATGTCTTTTACCCTGAAAGAGACAGGCTTTTCTACACCATTAAGATCATCATTAATACCCGTTCCTTTTTTAACAAACATTGGAGCGGTTATCCTTTTCAGATGTAGCTCTGCGGCAAGGTTTACCTGGAAATGATCTTTGATGAATTTTATTGCATGCTCGGTGTTTTTTATACCCAGCAGACTTTGATAGTTTTTGGGGATTGTAAGGTGACTCATAATTTTTATTTTATTAGATTAATTAAAAAAAAAGCCTCCCCGGAACTCCGGGAAGGCTTATATGTTGAGATATCTTTTTTTGTTAATTCTTCAACAATATTCTTCCCGGGTTATGATAATTATTCATAACCTGATTAAAAAGATTATTATTGAAGTAACAATTTATCATTTTGTTTATTTAGGGTACTTTGAAAAACTGGTTTTTTTGATGCCGTAATTCAACGCAAGTATACATTATGATTATCTAAAAACCTAATTTTATCCTCCTTTTTTCTATTTTTTTTTTCACTAATATGGATCAATGATCAAGCTTCATTCATCACTCGTTGCATTCTCAAGAGTTTTTATTATACCGAACACAAATGCAGAGGATAGGAACAACATTATTACCAGTAACAGGAAGAATTGCCACATCTCCCATTTCATCCAGAAAGGTCCTATTAGTCCGGCAAGTAGGTTTCCAATTGCCGTTGATCCCAGCCAGGCTCCCTGCATAAGCCCGGAAAGGCTTGGAGGAGCAACTCTCGAAACAAAAGAAAGTCCAATTGGGCTATAAAATAATTCTGATATTGTAAGGCTGAAATAAGTAGCAATCAGCCAGTATGGAGTAACCCTCATAGCATCTGCAATAGAACCCGCGACAAAATATTTTGGTGCAACAAGGCCTACGGTTGCAACAATCATAATTACAAAACTTAATCCTGCAAGGGAAAGTCCAATGCCAATTTTTCGCGGAGAACTTGGCTCTAGCCGCCTTTTGTTGAGTGCGGCAAAGATCCCTATGACCAGTGGTGTCATGAAAACAATGAAAATAGGATTGAATTGCTGGAATATGATGGGGCTAATGGGCATTTTGGAATCATAGCCGCTAATCACCATGTAGGCAATTACAGTACCAATGACCGCCATACTCAGGCCTATCATTTTCATGAGTTTACTGTTATTTTTGCCAATTAACAAGACAAGTCCAAAAATTACAGCAATAATGGGAAGGAATGCCCTGAGGTCAAAAAACGCATAGGTAAATGTGCTGACCTCAGTAAATGTGTAATCCCGGGCAAAGATGGTTAAGGTGAAACCATTTTGATGGAAAGCCATCCAGAAGAAAATATTTACTATAAAGATAAGTCCAAGTGCAACCAGTCTTTTTCTGTATTGCTCAGGTTTAAGTTTAATTACGTTTGAGGATTCATCCTTAACCGCTTCTTTGTGCATTATATCAACATGCTTGTATGTTTTACGGAAGCCCACAAAGATGAGCAGGGAAATGAAAATACTTACTGCTGCAATGCCGAAACCAAGACTGTAGGATTTACTGAGGGTATCGATATAATGGTGGCTAAAATCGGCGAGGTTGGTAAATTCATAAGCAGTATCAGGAAGGATCGAAGATTTCGCCAGTTCCATATATTCAGAGGCCCTTTCATAAACACCTCTTTCTTGTATAGCATTCAGATAGTCGTGAGCCATGCTGGGAATATTGGCGTTATAAACCAGGTCCCCTTTTTTCATGATCCACTTGCTCATGGTCTGGGCAGCAGATGGGGCAAAAAAGGCCCCTACATTAATCCCCATGTAAAAGATCCAGAAAGCAGCATCTCTGAATTTGTCGAGTTTTGAATCATCGTAAAGCTTTCCTACAAGAGCTTGCAGATTGCCTTTAAAAAAGCCGGTTCCAAAAGAGATAATAGTAAGGGATATATATATTAAAAATTTCTCCGAACCTGGTTGTGACAGTAGTAAATAACCTGCGATCATAAGGACAATCCCCAGAGTAATGGTTTTACTAAAACCCAGGAGCCTGTCGGCAATGATCCCACCCAGAAGAGGAATAAAATAAATGCCAAATAGAAATGTTCCGTATACCCGGCCGGCTTCTTCAGCATTCATGCCAAATTTGGCCTGCAGGAAAAGAATAAATATAGCAAGCATGGTATAGTACCCAAAACGCTCACCCATATTTGCGAATAAGAAGACATAAAGTCCTTTTGGATGTCCTTTAAACATAATATTTGTTTTTTTAAATTAGTGATCTGAAAAAATAATTGGGACAAATATAAACAACTTTTTTAAACATAGAAGACAGGTTATAATTAGAGCCTGTCAATAAACTCTATATTTCTTTTTATAAATAAATAACAAATCTCAAAAAACAAAAAGCAAATAAATTTCAAATATCAATTATCAAACCTGCCCGCCATACCAAAGGCACTTTGGGCAGGCGGGTGACCGAAACAGCTTTGAACCTTGAACCTTAAACATCTTCAAACCTTAAACTCTTCATTCTTCCTTACTCACCTTCCTCAACTTTAGTTCACTTTTAACTTCTTTGAAATATGGTAAAGATTTTTTATTTGTCAGGGAAGAGATTATTTTTGTAAATAAAGAGAGCTTTTAAAAACGAAACGGTAAAACCAGTAAAGAACCTGATCAATACATTAGTGAATAAATAGATTGTTTAATTATGAATAATAACCAGGCAGGAAAAATATTTAGTTCAGAACAGGTAAAAGGAATTGATCAATATACAATTTCTAATGAACCAATCCATTCTATTGATCTAATGGAACGTGCAGCAGGTACTGTATTTCAATGGATACTTAACCATTATGAGAACACCAGGAAGGTAAAGATTTTTGTTGGTCCCGGGAATAATGGTGGGGACGGGTTGGCTGTGGCAAGGATGCTGGCAGAGAAAAAATATCCGGTTACGGTATATTGGGTGAAATTTACTGAAAACTGTTCTAAGGATTGGGATATTAATTATCAACGACTTAAAAATCAGGGGATAGCTGATGTTGAAATTTTGACCCGAACTGATAATAGACCACAGATCAGTGCTGATGACCTGGTAATTGATGCTATATTCGGATCAGGATTAAGCCGGCCACTTGAAGGATTTACGGCTGAAATAGGTGATAATATTAATGCTTCAGATGCAAATGTGATCTCTATTGATATACCATCCGGATTGTTTGGCGAGGATAATTCCGGTAACGATCCTGACCATATAATTAAAGCCGGCTATACTTTTAGCTTCCAGTTTCCAAAACTGGCTTTTTTCTTTCCTGATAATGAGGAATTTGTCGGTGAATGGAGTGTGCTTCCAATAGGATTACACCAGGAGATCATCAGGTCAACACCGGCAAAATATTATTATCTGACCGGAAGTTTTATAAAAAGTAAACTAAAAGTAAGATCAAAATTTTCCCATAAAGGAACTTTTGGTCATGCTCTGCTTATTTCAGGAAATTACGGAAGAATGGGGGCAGCAGTACTTGCTTCCCGGGCATGTTTGAGAACAGGGACAGGACTTATTACTGCTCATGTTCCTCGTAAAGGATATGATATTCTTCAAAACAGTGTTCCTGAAGCTATGATCAGCATGGATAAATCAGATATTGTTTTCTCGAGTATCCCGGATATGGATCAGTACAATGCAATAGGGATTGGTCCTGCTATTGGTTTGAAGGATAATACACAAAAAGCTTTCAGAGAATTACTAAACACAATAAATGTTCCTCTTGTTATTGATGCTGACGGGATAAATATCCTTGGAGAAAATAAGGAATGGCTTAAACAATTACCAAAAAACACTATTTTGACACCTCATCCTAAAGAATTTGAACGTATAGCCGGTAAAACATCAGATGGATATAACCAAATGCAAAGACTGGTTGAGCTGGCAGAGAAGTATCAAATTTTTATTGTACTTAAGGGTGCACATACAGCCATTGCCTCGCCTGATGGTTTATGTTATTTCAATACAACCGGGAACCCGGGAATGGCTACCGCAGGTAGTGGTGACGTACTGACAGGTATTATTTTATCGCTGCTTGGTCAGGGATACAGTCCCGGCGATGCCGCTGTTACAGGAGTGTATTTGCATGGTTTGGCTGGAGACCATGCTGCTGAGATCACGGGTGAGGAATCTCTTATTGCTAATGATATTATTGATTATCTTGGAACGGCTTTTAATGAACTGAAAGATTCGTGATGCCAATTTTATATTTCTAAAAATAAAACTATGAAGAGCTGGATTAGAACTCTGTGTGTTATTTTCATATTAACATTTTTTTCCGGATGTGAAATACCCATACTAACTCATTCAACAGTTGTTCCCCTGGGTGATCGTTCGGGTATATCATCCGGAAGTATTATTTATTCTTTGCCGCAAACAACATTCCATATCGAGGTTACAGCAAAGAAAACTGTTTATAAGCAGGGCCCTTATTTTCGTTATGCTGAAAAATATCTGGGCGTAACGGAAAAATTTCCCGGAAGTTCGGTTAAATGGACTATCAACGATATCAATATTTCTTCGTACGAGGAAATTGATCCGGATCACTATTATGTAATAGAAAGTGATGGATTTTTTGAGACAAATGCGCTGGCGATGACAAAAGCAGGATTGATACTTACACCCAACCCTGAAATCTATAATAAACAATCTACTCTGATAGGATTAGTATCAGAGTGTCCCGTGAGATTATATTTTACCGATCTTTCCATTAAAGGAAATCTTAAGGAGAAGGCCCAGCCTGTAAGTGATATTTTGCAAACAGATACTGCTTTGTTCCTTCAGGTTCCGGTTTTTATGAAGAAGGAAAAAATTCCAAAGACCACTGAAGAAAAAGCCAGGGAAGTTGCAGATTTTATAAATAATCTAAAAACCAGGAGGCTGGAACTTTTAGGCGACCCTTATGATATTTCTCTTGATGGTGGAGGATTTGAATTTATTATTGAAGAGATGAAAAGGCTTGAGAAAAAATACACTGCATTGTTTACAGGTATTTCATACTCCGAGGTTTACAAAGCATCGTTTGGACATACTCCTGATGAAAATATTCCGGGTAAGCCTGAGGTGCTGTTCCGGTTTTCAGACAATAAGGGTATCCTGCCGGCTACTGATCTTACAGGCAGACCTGTTGTTTTAGAGTTTAATAGTGAGAAAAAGACTGCTGTTCTTGCTCCTTTAATAATAGAACCATTTGTTTCGCAAGACGAGGAAAAACCTCCATCTGTGCCTCTTTATTATCGCATCCCTGATGTTGTTGAAGTCAGAGTGGTGGATGGCCGCAACATATTGGGACATAAGAAAGCTCTTGTATATCAGTTTGGGAAAGTAGTGAACCTTCCATCAAGTTTTTTGATAAGAGAGAAATAGTTGCTGGTTACTGGTTACTGGTGGCTGGTTAACGTATAACTTTCAACATATAATGAATAACGAATAACTCTCTGGAATAATGGAATGATGTGGCAATGAAACGCTGGATCATCCAGTATTCCAACACTCCAATATTCCCTGCCTTGCCGGTAGGCAGGCAATATTCCAGTATAACTTTACATTATCCTGAAGAACTTTATTTAAGCATAAATTATCCGAAGTATGTCTAATAATATATTCCTAAATCATTAACTCCCTCATTATTTTTCTTATTTTTATGCCTTTTAATTTAAACTAAATTAATTAAAGATCAGAATATGGAAACAATACAAAAGACACTGCGTGATTCCGCTGCAATGCGTTGGTTAATGTTGATACTGGTTAGTATGTTGATGTTCGCAACTTACTGGTTCCAGGATTTTTTCTCCGGATTGAAAGGGTTAATGGAGTCGGAAATGGGCTTTACCAGTGAAGAATTCGGTCGTCTTATTGGCTTAACAACTATTGCCAATATTTTTGGTATGATCATAGTTGGCGGTATTATGCTTGATAAATGGGGTATACGTATTGCCGGGATTGTATTCGGTGGTTTGGCCACACTTGGTGCTTCCATCACTGCTTTGGCTGCCTATGGATTTTTTGGTGAAAGCCATTCTACCCAGTTAACAATGATGATCATCGGACGGATAATGTTTGGTTCCGGTCTTGAAGTGGTTTGTGTTGTAGCCACGCGTACTGTTTTTAAATGGTTCAAAGGGCATGAATTTGCTTTGGCCATGGCAATAAATATGGGATTTGGCCGACTGGGATCCGCCATGGGTATTGCCCTTTCTATTGATATTGGTGGTGGTAGTGTGCCTCCTGCTGTTGCTTTTGCAGCAACACTTATAGGTCTGGCTCTTATTATTTTTCTTATCTATACTGTATTTGATATTAAACTTGATCGCCAAACCGGTGAAACTGCAGGAGATGCTGAAGAGGAATTTAAATTTTCCGATCTTATCAAGCTGATCACAAACCGGACATTTCTTCTTATTGCCCTTCTTTGTGTTTCATTTTATGCTGCTGTATTCCCATTCATGCAATATGCACCGGACCTCATGGTGAACAAATTCGGTTTTTCATATAATCTTCCGGACACTGCCACCTATTTTCAGATTTTTGGTAGTGTTTCTCTTGGCAATGCTGTTATATTTATTGTGTTATTTATTTTTGGGATTGCATTTCCCATGGTCCCGGCTCGAATGAAAACCCGTGGGGCCAAGCTTCTATCATTATTAATCATATTTGCATTATTTGTGGTCTTTATTAGCTCCCTTTGGGGGACCTTATCACTATGGTTTACAAATGGACCCAAAACTGCCAGCTTAATTCCTATGGGAACAATTTTGTTTACACCAATATTTGGCAATTACATTGACAGGAAAGGTAAGGCCGCTTCAGTAATGATCCTGGGGTCTTTACTGCTTATTTTTGCGCATATTTCGCTTTCTCTTTTCAATAGCGTTATTTTGGGTTATTTTGGATTGCTTAGTCTGGGTATTGCATTCTCGCTGGTTCCTGCTGCTATGTGGCCTTCTGTTGCAAAGATTGTGAAGGAGAGCCGCCTTGGAACAGCTTATGCTACCATGTTTACCATTCAGAATTATGGGTTACTCGCATTCTTCTGGGGAATTGGAAAAGTCCTGGATATGGTAAATCCTGTAGTAATTGAAAAATTAGAGTCTGTAAGAGAAATGTTGGAAGGTCAGGGGCTTTCTTCGTCTGAGATCAGCGAGCAAATTGGTCAGATGAGAGCATTGGGAGAAATACCATCTTATGATTATTTGTGGCCAATATTTATGCTTGTAATACTTGGGGTTGTTTCAATATTTCTGGCATTTCAGTTAAGAAAAGCCGATGCAAAGCAAAAATATGGACTTGAACTGCCTTTTGGCAATATTAAGAAATAATAAGGGAATAGAGGGATTAGAGGGAGTAGAGGGAATAGAGGGAATAGAGGGAATAGAGGGAATAGAGGGAATAGAGGGAGTAGAGGGGATAGAGGGAATAAAGGGAATAGAGGGAGTAGAGGGAATAATGGAAGAATGGAAGGATGGAACGTTTTAGCAAACTTGTTTACGAAAACCTCATGAGCGGGTTGAGGGAAGGATTGTGGGAGCGAATAATAATGGAAGATTGGGAAGAGTGAAGAACTGCGGATTATCCTGAAGAACCATAAATATTATATAATTCAATTAAATAATTATACTATGAGTAATAAAATAAGTGAACTTGATCCGAAAGTGCTGTGGAAGCACTTTTATAGCCTGACTCAGATTCCCAGACCTTCAAAAAAAGAAGAGAAGATAATTGCTTTTATGAAGAAGTTTGGCGAAGATTTGGGGCTGGAAACAATTGTGGACGAAGTAGGTAACGTAATTATTAAGAAGCCTGCAACCCACGGAATGGAAAACAGGAAAACTGTTGTTCTTCAGGGACATCTGGATATAGTACCCCAGAAAAACAGTGATAAGACATTCGACTTTGAGACAGATCCTATTGAACCATTTATAGATGATGGCTGGGTAACTGCTGATGGAACAACTCTGGGTGCTGATAATGGTATGGGTGTTGCCGCTGCAATGGCTATCCTGGAATCTGATGACCTGCAGCACGGACCTGTAGAAGCGCTGTTTACAATTGATGAAGAGACCGGAATGACTGGGGCTTTTGGTCTTAAGGCAGGTATTCTTGATGGTGATATACTTATCAATATGGACTCTGAAGATGAAGGTGAGCTTTATGTTGGTTGTGCCGGAGGTACAAATGGTAATATGAAAATTACATTTAAGGAGGAAAATGTACCGGATGGGCATAAGGCTTTTAAACTGGAATTATCGGGCTTAAAAGGCGGGCATTCAGGTATAGATATCCCTCTTGAAAAAGGGAATTCAAATAAACTGCTGAACCGGTATATGTGGCATGCTGCAAAAAAGCATGGATTACGAATTGGTGAGATTGATGGAGGAAGCCTGAGGAATGCTATTCCAAGGGAATCTTTTGCAATTGTTACTGTGCCTGCTGCCGGCGAAAAGGAGTTTTTAAAGTGTGTTAAGGAATACGATAAAATATTTAAGAATGAGTTTTCATCAATCGATCCGGAAATAAAACTGGAAGCTAAACCTGCTGGAATGCCCAAAAGTGTAATGGATAAGGTGTCACAGGAGAAACTTCTGAATACTATTTATGCATGTCCAAACGGAGTTGTCAGGATGAGCACTGATATGGAAGGTCTGGTTGAAACATCAACTAACCTCGCTATAATTAAGTCGGAAGGGAATGAGGTTAAAATTCAGTGCCTGATGAGAAGTTCGGTGGATACTGCAAAGGAAGATCTGAAAAATATGTTCA
>JAUXED010000135.1 GCA_030618105.1 Bacteroidota bacterium
TTTGATTACAAACAACTACAGCCTCTGCTAAAAAAGATGGATATTGTAGTATTGGGTTGTGTTTTTCCTGAAGTGATCTATAACGGCTCGCTGTATAAACAGGGAGTGGTGGGTTGCGCTTTCCAGTCACCGGTTTCAATTGAAGTGATTAAAGATCTGAGCAAATTCAAAGCCAATTTCCCGGAAGATTTTGTTTCAAAAAATACCCGGACCTTTCTGATCTTTTCTGATGCATATGCAGATAATATTCCGCTGCTTATAGAAACTTTATACGAAAAAAATTTCAAAGAAATAGCGTTTATCGGGGGTAGTGCCGGCAGTATTATAAATATTGATCAGCCATCTTTGTTTACTTGTGATAACTTCTTCGCGGGAGGGGCTATCATTATTGCTGTTGAGGACTTCATGTCGGTGGGAATAAACCATGGTTGGCAGCCTGTTTCTGAGCCTGCTATTGCCAGCAGTGTGGATAAGAAAATTTTAAAATCAATTAACTTTGAACCCGCCTTTGAATATTACAAAAGGATTGTTGAGCAAGATGGCGGCATCCGGTTAACTGCAGATAGCTTCCTTGATGTGGCTAAATCGTATCCTCTTGGAATACTGAAATATGATGGTGAGATCATTCTGCGTGTTCCTCTTAGTGCTGGTGAAGAAAATAGCCTTTTATTAGCCAGTGAAATGCCTGAAAACTCTGTGCTGGTGGTTACGAAAGGGGACCCTGATAAATTAATAGCAGCCGCTGGAATAGCTACAGAACAAGCAAAAATTGCTTTTGAAAGCAAAATGAAGATATCCCCGGGCAAAGCTCTGATTGTAGACTGTCTTGCCAGAGCCTTATTTTTAGGAGACAGAATTAATGATGAGTTAAAGATAATTGCAAACAAAGCAGGAAGTGATGTTTTTTTATTTGGATTTTTGAGTTTAGGCGAAATTGCTTCTACCGGGGATAAATATATTGAACTGTACAATAAGACTGTAGTGGTCGCAATGGAAGAATAAATTATGGAAAATCAAAAGAGATCTTCTCTTCAAAACCTCAGTATTTCTTATGAGTGTGCGCTTGCCATTGGTAACAGTTTGAACCTGTCGGAAATGCTTCACGAAGTTATCCATACGATGGTGCATAAAACGAATGCTCATCGCGGTAGTATCTGGGTCAGGAATGGAGAGCAGAAACTTCAACCGGTGGCAAGTGCCGGAATTAGTATAGGGGATGTGCCGGCACAAGGCGGAATAATGGGTTTCCAAAATGTTTTCAATCAAATATTAAAAAGACAGCAATTTGTGCTTAGATACAAAGATGACAACGATTTTTTACAGTATTGTCCTGTTCTAACAGAAAAAGAAGAAGCCATATTGATTGTGCCTGTAACCAATGTGGCGATTCTTCATATGGTCTATGCCGGCAGGGAAATAGCAGATAAAACTTTAGCAAATCTACTTGCCGGTCTTTCTAAAAAGTTAAGCGTTGCCATAGAAGCTTGTATTGCTCATGAGAATATCATTAAGGAAATACAGGTGAGAGAGAAAGCAGAAAAGGAACTAACGGAGAAGACAGAGCAACTGATCTCCAGCCAGAAAGAACTTCAAAGACTTTATGGAGAATCTGAACAAGCCAGAAAATCACTGCTGAGTATCTTGAAAGATGTTGCGCAAAAAGAGAAGGCGTTGCGGAAAAGTGAAGAAAAATATAAAACACTATATGATTCTTCCAGAGATGCTATTATGATGTTAACCTTGGAACAAGGATACATAGGTGGAAATTTTGCTTCAATAAAAATGTTCAAATGTAAAGATGAAGATGAGTTTATCTCTAAAAATCCATGGGATTTATCTCCTGAATATCAACATGGAGGAACCTCATCATTAGTAAAAGGTCAAGAGATAATAAAAATAGCGATGGAAAAAGGCTCACATTTTTTTGATTGGAAACATAAAAGAATAGATGGAGAGGAATTTTTCGCTAATGTCTTACTAACAAAAATTGAATTATATGGTGAAATAGTTTTACAAGCAACAGTTCGTGATATCACCGAGCAAAAGCGGGCAGAAGAAGAACTTGCAAAACACCGGGAACACCTGGAAGAACTTGTGAAAGAACGAACAAAAGAACTGGAAGAAAAAAATGAAAAACTTGCCCAATTCAATAAACTTTTCGTAGACAGGGAATTTAGAATTAAGGAATTGAAAGATAAGATTAAGGAACTGGAGGAGGAAGCGAGAAGAAGTAAGTAGTAAATAGTATGTAGTAAATAGTAAGAAGAAAAAAACGAATATTTAATAAAAACAGAACCTGAACATGACACAAAAGAACATTCTCTTGGTCGAAGACAACCCTGATGATGCGGAACTGACAATTCTTGCTTTAAAATCAAAAGGTGTTGTAAACAAAATCAGTCATGTTGTTGACGGGCAGGAAGCTCTTGATTACCTGTTTTGTGAAAACAAATACAGCAAGAGAGACATAGAAGAAAAACCTGCCTTGATATTGCTCGATCTTAATCTTCCGAAAATCAGCGGTCTGGATGTTCTGAAAACTATCAGGGCAGATATAAGAACCAGGCTTCTGCCGGTTGTAATTTTCACATCCTCGAAGGAAGAAAAAGATATGATTGATGGATATAATTTCGGGGCAAACAGTTATATCCGGAAGCCGGTTGATGCTGATAAGTTTAATGACGCCATTAGCCATCTCAAATTGTACTGGTTGCTGCTGAATGAACCCCCGCCTGATTTGTAGGAGGAAGAGTGAAGAAGTAGGAAGTAAATAGTATGTAGTGAATAGTATAGTAGAAAGCGAAGAGTAAGTGAGTAGGCAACCACTCAACTTACTTAACATACTCAACAACTCAACTAAAAAGAAAAATGAAAAATAACGACAAAACCAGGGAACAGCTTTTAAAAGAGTTAAAGAAATCAAATAAAAGAATTGCTGAACTGGAAAAATCTGAAGTCGAGTGCAGGAAAACAGAAGAAGCACTTCAAAAAAGCGAGCAGGAATTAAATGCAATTTTCAATGGAGCCAGAGATGGTATTGTTTTACTCGATAAAACCGGTAAAATCCTAAGAATCAACAAATACATAGTTGAAATTGGAGGTTTTACAGAAGAAGAGATCATAGGAAAACGTTTTAATGCTTTTAAAGTGTTCCCCCTGAAGAGCATTACAAAAATGACAACCGTCTTTGGTAAACTGATTATAGGAGAGGAAATTTCCTGCGAAGTGGAAGTTATCACTAAAAAAGGTGAAGAGAAAATAGTTCAAATTCACAACTCCCTTTTGAAAAAAGATGGAAAAGTGGAAGGAATTATTGCCATACTGAGTGACATCACCGAGCGCAAGCAGGCAGAAGAAGCACTACAGGAAAGCGAGAAGCAGTCGCAAACTTTGATTGATGCTATGCCGGACTTTGTTTGCTTTAAGGATGGAGACGGACGCTGGCTTAAAGCTAATAATGCCTGCATCCGGATTTTCCGGCTCGAGGGCATAGATTATCAAGGAAAGAAAGATTCCGAATTGGCTGAACTCAATAGTAATCTTAGAGGTACATTCCTTACGTGCGAAGAAACCGATGCAAGAGCCTGGAAGGGGGAAGGTCTTTTTCACGGAGAAGAGACGATTCCTGATCCCGACGGTTCGGTCCGGGCTTACGATGTGACCAAACTGGCTGTTTTTCAGCCGAGTGGCAAGCCTGTAGGTCTTGTTGTTCTGGGGCATGACATTACCGAACGCAAACAGGCAGAAGAAACTTTAAAGGAAAGTGAAGGGAAATTTCGTTTACTGGCGGATAATTCTATTGATGTAATATGGCAGATGAATCTAAAACTCCTCTTTACATACGTTAGTCAGTCAATAGTAAATATGACAGGACATACTGTTGACGAATGGGTCGGAAGCCGGTTATCCGATCATTCAACTACAAAAGAGTTTTTTAATATGGCAAAGAAAGCTCTCCATGGTATTAAAAATTACAAAAAGATCAAACATGCAAATTTTGAAGCAAAAATACTCCATAAAAACGGAAATGAAATACCTGTTGAAATTTCATCAAAATTGCTATTTAACAAAAAAGGGTTACCAATTGGATTACAGGGAACAACAAGAGACATCACCAACCGTAAAAAATCAGAAGAGTTACTGAAGGAAAGTGAGAAACGGTTTCGTAGTTATTATAAAATGTCGCTTATTGGAATGGCTATTACTTCAGTTGAAAAAAGATGGATTGATGCTAACGACAAAATTTGCGAAATCCTCGGATACTCATTGGATGAATTAAAGCAGAAAACATGGGTGGAACTAACCTACCCGGATGACCTGGACGCTGATTTGGAAAAATTTAACCAGGTTCTGGAAAAACGGATTGACAGTTATTCAATGGAAAAACGTTTTATTCGTAAAAACGGGTCGATGGTATTTACAAAAATTTCCGTCGGATGTGTACGAAATTCTGATGGTTCTGTTAATTACATTGTTTTATTGATGGAAGATATAACCGACCGTAAAATAGATGAAATAGTTATCAGGAAAAGTGAAGAGCGCTGGCAATTTGCCCTGGAAGGCAGTGGCGATGGATTGTGGGACTGGAGTATTCAGTTGAATGAGGTGTTCTTTTCAAAACAATGGAAAGCAATGCTGGGGTTCAAAGAGGATGAAATTTCAGGAAACCGGGAAGAATGGGATAAAAGAATTCATCCTGATGATATTGAGAAAGTTCATGAGGATATTCAAAAACACCTTGACGGAAAAACTCCGGTTTATGAAAATGAACACAGAATTCAGTGTAAAGATGGTTCATACAAATGGATTTATAGCAGAGGTAAAGTTATTTCCCGGACAGAAAAAGGAAAGCCGCTTAGAATGATAGG
>JAUXED010000018.1 GCA_030618105.1 Bacteroidota bacterium
AAGTGAAAGTATTATTGAAGATCCATTTGAGCCAAACTCCCGTGTAAGCAATTTAATTTCAGGTGAATATGAATTTATTTGGACAATAACCAATGGAGTTTGTCCCGAGGAGAGCGATGCAGTTAAAATTACTATTAGAAAGTTATTTATTCCATCAGGGTTTTCTCCTAATGGTGATGGAATAAATGATTTTTTTGAGATCAGGGGAATAACTGATATTCCCAACGAGTTAATTATACTTAACAGTGGTGGTAACGAAGTATACAGGCATAAGAACTACCAGAATGAATGGGATGGTACCTATAAAACAGGAGAGGAATTACCTGATGGCACTTATTATTATATTTTCTATATTTATGATACTGATAAACCCAGAGAAGAAAGTGGGTTTGTTATTGTTAAAAGATAGATGGTAAAAAACATGCATTTTTGCAAATAAAATTGATATATATATAAGTGAAGTATTTATTGGCTATATTATTATTTTTATTAACTACAGTGAGTGCTTTCTCACAATTCTACCCTATTTACTCTCAATACATGATGAATGGGATGGTGTTAAATCCGGGATACACGGGGAGTCGTGGCACTTTTGCTCTTTCTTCATCATACCGTAAACAATGGATAGGTATCGAGGGAGCCCCTGAAATAGAAGCTTTTAGTGCACATGCACCATTAAAAGGCGACAGGGTTGCTCTTGGTTTAATGGCTTTTAACGAAAGTATTGGTGTTATGAATACAACTGGTGTTTTTGCTAATTATGCCTATCATATTCATGCGGGAGCCGGTCGATTATCATTTGGTTTGAAAGGAGGGATTCATATTTCAAATGCTGACTTCAGTGGGGTTGAGACAGTGGAAGAAGATCCGGTTTTTACAAGTGGTTCATCAAGTTATATTTTACCCAATTTTGGTGCAGGGTTTTATTATTATACAGACAAAGTGTTTTTCGGAGTATCAGTGCCACAATTGCTAAATTACAGGGAGAAAAGTTCAAGGAATAGTTATGAGATTTACCATAATTTTAAACAATATAATTTTCTTTTTACTTCAGGAGTGCTGATACAATTTAGTGAGGGATTTATGTTCAAGCCTTCGTTTCTGATAAAGTATAGCCAGATATCCCCATTACAGGTTGATTTGAATGGAAATTTCATTATTAAAGATTTTTTATGGCTGGGAGGATCCTGGAGGATTGATGATAATACTCTTGTAGGTATTGTCGGGCTTCAGGTAAATGACCAGTTTAAGATAGGCTATTCGTATGATTATAATACCGGAGACCTGAATACATTTAATAATGGAACACATGAAATTGTTGTTAGATACGAATTCGGGTATAGGATAAATGCTAACAATCCGAGATATTTCTAGGAGATGAGTATTATTAAAAATATTAGTGTAATAGTTTTTATCATTGTATTTGCCCTGCCGGTACAATCACAGGAAAACTATAAAATTGAACTGCTTCCTTTTAATTCAGGAATATTCGATGATTTTGCCCCGGTGATTTATGAGAACGGGATCATTTTCTGTTCAAACCGGAAAAGGAAAGCATTGGTTAATTATACTACAGTTGATAACGAGCGCCTGTTGGATATATATTATGTTAAACAAAAAGACAGTTTAAAATGGGGTAGACCGATACTGATGTCAGAAAATATATCTTCTGTTTTCCACGAAGGTCCCGTATCCTTAGATAAGGAGGAAACTTTAATTTACTTTACGCGTAACTATATCGTGGACAAGAAAAACAGGAAGGCAGGCAGTCAGAATAATTTTGGTATTTTTACCGCGAGTCGGTCCGGGGAGAAATGGTCTGTTATCAAACCATTTAAGTACAATGATCCTGACTATAATATAGCTCATCCAACTATTAGCAGGGACGGCAATCAATTGTTTTTTGCATCAGACATGCCTGGTGGCTATGGTAAATCAGACATTTATTATTCATTAAAAGAAAATGGAGAATGGACTACCCCCGTGAACCTTGGACAGGGAGTGAACAGTGATAGTTCTGAAATGTATCCTTTTGTACATGAGAGTGGAAGGATATATTTTGCATCTGACCGAAAATCTTCAATGGGTGGTTTAGACATTTATTATTCACAGTTTGTTGATGGTAAATGGATAAAACCTGTTCAATTAGCTGCTCCTTTTAATTCTCCATCGGATGATTTTGCATTTGTTGCTGACGGTTTATTTGAGACCGGTTTCTTCTCGTCAAACAGGGGGCGTACGGATGATATTTTTAGATTTATTTCAATGATCCCCAGGTATCCTGATTGCCAGTTGATAGAGAAAATCAGTTATTGTTATGAGATAACTGAAGAAGGAGCAGCAAGGCTCGATACTTTACCATTTGTTTACGAATGGGACCTGGGAGATGGAACAAAGAAGCGGGGGATAAGGGTTGAGCATTGCTATGAAAACCCGGGATTATATATGGTACAATTGAATGTTATTGATTCACTTACCAGAGAAGTGAAATATAACGAAGCAGCATATCCGATTCAAGTTGATAAGGTTGAACAGGTAATGTTTAACTCATTAGACACTTGCTATGTAGGTGACGAAGTGGAATTTGACGGATCTGAAACGAGTTTCACCAGTTTTGAAATTGCTGAATATCAATGGAATTTTAATGATGGTAATGTAGGTGTATCTACTATAGTTAGCAACCTGTTTCTTGCCCCCGGGATCTATAACGTTCAACTAAAGGTAATAAGCACGCCTGATCAGGATGGACAAACAAGAACGGAATGTGGATGCAAGAATATTGTTGTCCTTGAAAAACCACCCATTTAAACCCGGGAATGATAACAGGAATTGAAGAAAATGAGTCAGTATACATTTTTTATTTATATATATATTTATTGCCTATTTTTGTCATTTAATTTGAATTACTTATAAGAATTGGCATTATTTTAGTGGTTAAGAGCATATGATTATTAAAGATTTGCGATGAAGATAGTTTGTTTAATTTTATTTTTTTTAGGATTATTGATGCCGGATTTAAAGGGACAGCCAGTCCCGGCACGTGATGAGAATATACCTTACCTTATGACATTTGGAGGTGGAGGTCAAAGAGAGACTTCGTGGGGGGATGATGATTTTAGCCAGACATTCTTTTTTGTAATTCCCGAAGAGTTTAACGAACCTGTATATATTCGTGTTTTTGATCCGGATATTGGAGGTAAAATTGACGAAATTAACGGTTTTTGGGATACGGAGATGGAATATTCAATTTATGGGGGAAAAGGGGCTTACTCTGATCCTGATGCCCGGGAAACACAACCTTCAGGAAATTACAGGAGTGGCACTCTGCTTGCAACAAAAACATTCGGAGAAGATAACTACTATGATAATAATTGGTATACTTTTGGACCGTTTAACCCGTCTGAAGGAGAATATACTCAAAAATATCAGGGACATATCTTTAAGATCATAACCGAAGGAAAAGGGGGTGACGACGGGAACCTGTACAGGTTTTTTCTAAGTACTTCTTTTGATGAAAATATCGATGTTGAAGGAGCTAATGCATTTACCTATGAATACTCATTCAGGATGTGGAATACAGCCGATAACATATCACATATATATCCCTTTATTGATGATGATTGTATATCTGTAAAGCAAGAGAATTTTGACTGGGATAGTGATGGGTGGATTAGAATTGTTTCAGTAGTCAGAAAAGGACAGACAGTTAATGTATCAGGAGAGGATGAGTGGGCAGAAGAAGAATTCAATATTATGGATGAGGAAATTGGCAAGTCTCTTGATTTTCAGTTTATTAAGCAAAGGTCCCCTTTCGTTGTTAAGAATAATAATGTTGTAATATCAGTAAGGAACCAGTATGGTGAACTACTGAAATTCTTTACCATTCCGATTGGTGGTGTGCCAAAATACAAATACGACATTAAAGTACGTAAAATTGAAAAATAGCCGGAACGGAATACAACATGAATAATACTTCAAATTTATTCTCAAAGCTCCTTTTAACCTGTTTGTTAATATCGTTTTCAGGTAGAGTTGGTTCACAGACATACAATTTTAATGAATTTGGTTTAGAAGAGGGGATTTGTGATCGTTATGTTTATACGATAAACCAGGATAATAACGGTTATTTATGGATTGGAACCGGAGCAGGTTTATGCCGGTTTGATGGATTTGAATTCCGTGAAGATTTTCTCGCTGATAGTCTTGCCAGGAGTTCTGTTGTTTCAAGTTATAAGGACCGGCAGGGGAATCTCTGGTTCGGTCATAGTGATGGAAGTCTTATTGTTTATGATGGTTCGGATTTTATTCCGGTTAGTATTGAGGATGACCTGAAAAGCAGGATCAACGATATTATTGAATCAGATGACAGCCTTTTATATATTGCTACGCAGAGTAATGGTATTTTGCGAATTAATGCTTCTGACCAGATTCAAACAAAACGACTAAAAATTGAAGATAAACTGGTTTATTCAATTGAGCAGTTAAGTAAAGATATTTTTCTTATTGGTACGAATAATGGATTGAAAATTTATCGCTTGCTTGAAAAAGATACTGTCTTACTCACGTTCTCTTCAATTGTTGAACAAATCCCTGCAACGAAAATTCAATCAATTATAAAAAGCCGGGACAATACAAAAATCTGGATTGCTACGGAGTACCAGGGCCTTTATATTATTATGCTGAATGCAAAAGATCCCGGATCTTTCTCGGTAAAAAAAGCAAGTGCTTTTCTGGGTCTTGACGGACTTAGCATTCAATCACTTTTTGAAGATATTGAAGGCAATATATGGATAAGTACCTTCAGGGATGGTGTGGTAAAACTGGTTTATTCATATGACTGGAAGGATTTTGTTAATAAACAGACTTACAACACCTTGAATGGGATGATTAGTAATGATGTAAAAAATGTTTTTCAGGATAAAGAAGGTAGCATCTGGATTGGTACATATGGAAACGGGATTGCAAGATTGGTGAATGAGGCGTTTACTTTTTACGAATTTGATAAAAGCAAGTATGGCAATAATATAACTTCAATTGATCAGTTTCAGGGATCGTATTGGCTTAGTACTGATAAAGGTGTTTTAAAAACTTATGATGGCAGGGTAGAAGAATTTTTCCCTTCATCAAAATACTTCAGTAATGATAAAATTACAGCTTTGTTTATTGATTACAAAGGGGGCGTTTGGATAGGAACCAGTAATAATGGCATATACCTGAGGGATAACAAAACCGGAAGTATACACAGGATCTTTTACTCCGGAAATGACCTTGAGAATTCGATTAATTATATTACAGGATCCGGAGACAATACCTGGATAGCTACAAGATATGGTGTTTTCCTTTTTTCAGGAGGAATCCAAAAGCAGCACTTTACTACCAGTCAGGGACTGCCTCATAATTCAATAAATCATATATTTCTAAATAAAGAAGGAAGTGCGTGGATATCAACAATCAGCAGACAGCTTTTTTTTATATCAAAGGAAGGACAAATTAGAAGTGGCAGGGAAATAGGTAGTTACGGGAGAAATGAATTTAATTCAATCGTACTTGATCAAAACAACTATTTTTGGGCTGCAACTTATGGTAGCGGAGTTTTTTATTTTGCAAATGATTCAATATATAATATAAGGGTTGCGAACGGACTTAAATCAGATTATTGCTATAGTATTCTTTGTGATGATGAGAATAATATTTGGGTAGGTCACAGGAAAGGATTCAGTAAAATATCAGCCGACAATCTGGATATTCATACCTACGGACAGGAAATTGGTATAGTAGCTGGTTGCAATTTAAATTCAATTCTTTATGACCCTTCCGGAGCTGTACTTTTTGGCACTAATAATGGTTTAATAAAATATAATTCTGAAGATGACCATAAAAGCCTCAGCCCGCCTGTAAACAATCTTTATTCAGTTAAATTTAATGACAGGGAAATGGATTGGAATGAAAAAATTGTATTACCATATAACAAATACAAGATTAATATAGATTTTATCGGAATAAGCTTTAGGAATCCGGAGAAAGTAACATATCAGCATAAATTAGAAAATTATGATCATGACTGGACTAACAGGGTGATAACGTCATATGTGTCTTATCCAAGGATTGAAGACGGCAACTATACTTTTAAACTACGGTCATTTAATTCAGAGGGTCAAACTACTGAAACACCATTGTCCTTTCAGTTTGTAATTAAGAAACCTTTCTGGAAAACATGGTGGTTTATTCTTTCTACAGTTACATTTTTAGTGTTTGCAATGATCGCTGTTATAAAAATACGCGAGCGTAATCAAAAAAGACTTCAGGCATTTCTTGAGAAAAGCCTTGATGAACGCACCAAGGAGGTAGTTGAGCAGAAAGATGAAATTGAAGAAAAAAACAGGGAAATTACAGATAGTATAAATTATGCTCAGCGGATACAATCCAGTATACTACCCACAGTAAGGTTGTTAGAGGATAATTTTCCAGGTTGGTTTATGTATTACAAACCAAGGGATATTGTAAGTGGTGATTTTTACTGGTTCGATAAAACGGATGATGGCAGAGTAATTATTGTCTGTGCAGATTCCACAGGTCATGGCGTACCGGGGGCATTTATGTCAATGATCGGGTCGACACTTATAAAAGATATTGTAAACCGTGACGAAGTAGATTCTCCGTCACAGATCATGCATCTGCTTGATAAGGAGATTACTTACACTCTTTCCCAGAACATTGATTCTGAAGGATCACAGGATGGTATGGATATGATAGTTTGTGAAATTAACCTGAAAACTAATTATCTGCGTTTTTCTTCTGCAATGCGTCCCGTAATTCTATATATGAAAGGTGAGCAATACTATATCAGGGGAAACAGAAGCTCAATAGGTGGTGAAGTTCTCGAGGAAAAGACATTTGACAATCAGGAGTATCAATTATCAAAAGGTGATACTATTTATTTGTTTACTGATGGTTATCCTGATCAATTTGGGGGACCACTGGGTAAGAAATTTAAAATGGTAAGACTTAAGAATATGCTGGATAGTATCAATAAAAAACCCATGATTGAACAGTATGAGTACATTAAGAATAATTTTGAACTTTGGAAAAGTGATATGTGGCAAATTGACGATGTGCTGTTCATGGGAATCCGGATTTGATCCGAATAAATTATTGAAATAATACAATTTCCGGGGTAGTTTCAACATTGCTCTTATGCAAAGCCCGGTCAACTATAAAAAAGCTGTATTTAAAAGTATCATATTCAAACAGAAGGTAAATAAAATCGACTTGGATCTCTCCTTTAAGAGCCTTATTCTGACCTTCCTTTTTAATATAAGGAATCCTGTAATTCAGAGGGGCTTTAAGGTCATCCTCAGGTACTTTTATGAATTCGCCATCGATTTTATCAAACATAGTAAAAAACAGGTTGAAATTGGTAGAATCGGCTGACAGACTATCTGGTTGTGTGAGTCCGATATCCCCATCACCATCTTCAAAATCAAAAGTCAATTCACCAATTTTCCCTTCATTACCAAGGGCATCAGTTGTGTCTTTAAGTATAAAGCTTTTGAATGAAATTGAGGGGATTTCAGGTAGAGATTCAATCTTCTGACAAGACAAACCATTCAATAACACGATGGTTGGAATGATTAGTATTTTAACGAAAGCTTTCATCATTGCAAATTTACAATAAAAAAACTATTTTTTTCTGAAAAAAATTTGAATAGGAACGCCTGAAAAGTCAAAATTCTCCCTGATCCTGTTTTCAAGATATCTCCTGTATGGCTCTTTGATCAAATCCGGAAAATTACTAAAGAATGCAAATGAAGGAGCGTGCGTTGGAAGCTGAGTGATATATTTTATTTTAATGTATCTTCCTCTTGCAGCAGGCGGGGAATATTTTTCAATAGCTTTAAGAAGAACGTTATTTAACCGGGAAGTTGAAATTTTTTGTTTTCGTTTTTCAAATACTACCAATGCTTTCTCCAGAACTTTGTATATTCTCTGTCTGTTAATGGCAGAGATAAAAAGAACGGGAATGTCAGTAAAGGGTTCAAGTTTTTGTTTAATAACTTTTTCAAACTTTAATGTTGAATTGGTGTCTTTTTCAATAAGGTCCCATTTATTAACAAGAATTACCAATCCTTTATGATTCTTTTTTGCCAGGTTTACAATATTCAGATCCTGCGATTCAAGACCGTGGGTAGCATCGATCATTACGAGGCAAACATCAGAGCTTTCAATTGCCCTGATTGCTCTCAGGACAGAATAAAACTCAAGATTTTCTGATACTTTTCTTTTTTTTCGTATTCCTGCCGTGTCAACCAGGTAAAAGTCGTGGTTATATTTTCGATAACGGATAAATATTGAATCGCGGGTTGTACCGGCTTCAGGTGTAACAATATTTCTTTCTTCCCCAATCAAAGAGTTTATAAGTGACGATTTGCCAACATTCGGTCTGCCTACAATTGCAAACTTCGGCAGATCATCATCCGGTTTTTCTTCTTTGAATGTGAAATTTTCTACCAGGGTATCCAGAAGTTCACCTGTTCCTGAACCATTTATTGATGAAATGGGGAATAAATCTCCTATTCCCAGCTTGTAAAACTCATTAGCTTCATATCGCCTTTGATTGTTGTCAACCTTGTTTACTACCAGGATTACTTTTTTTCTGGTCTTGCGCAACAGGTTTGCAATATCATCATCCAAATCAGTAATCCCGCTGGTTACATCCACCATAAAAAGGATAATATCTGATTCTTCAATAGCAAAAAGAACCTGTTTCTTGATCTCTCCTTCAAAAACATCTTCTGAGTTTACTACATATCCTCCTGTATCAATTACATGAAAACTTACACCGTTCCATTCAGATTTACCATAATGACGGTCACGTGTTACACCGCTTTTTTCATCTACAATAGCCTTTTTCATTCCAATCAACCTGTTGAAAAGAGTAGATTTTCCGACATTAGGTCTTCCAACTATTGCGACAATATTGTTCATTTTCTAATATTTAAATCTATCGTAATTTACTCACTTCGTTCATGAGATTGCTACGCTAAGTTCAATGTTTATGACTTGATAATGGCTAATTTCATTATACTTTGCATTTTTGTCGATCGCTAACTGCCGACTGCCGACTGTGGACTGCCGACTATATTAAAATTGCTTCAGGTTAATAACCAAATTGTTTTAACTTCCCGGGAGTATCTCTCCAATCTTTGTTTACCTTAACAAATAATTCCAAATATACCTTTTTCCCCAGGAATGATTCAATTTCTTTCCTGGACTCAATTCCAACCGCTTTAAGAGACTCTCCTTTATGTCCGATAATAATACCCTTCTGGCTGCTGCGAAGAACATTGATCACAGAACGGATTTTAATAATGTTTTCTTCTTCTTTATAACTTTCTACCTGAATTTCAATTGAGTATGGTATTTCTTGCCTGTATTTTTCAAAAATGGTTCCTCGAATGATCTCGGACACAAAAAATCTCTCCGCCCGGTCTGTAAGCTGATCTTTAGGATAGTAGGGGGGATTCTCAGGAAGAAAGTGTAAAATACGCTTGAGTAAATAGTCCAGGTGAAAATTTTCTTTTGCAGATAAAGGAATAATTTCAGCATCCGGAAGCAGATTTTTCCATATGGCAACCAGTGCTTCAAGCTTTTCCTGTTTTGTAAGATCAATTTTATTGATAAGTAGTAAAACCGGAACATCTGTATTGCCAACTTTATTAAGGTACTGTAAATTCTTGTCAGGTTTTTCAACTACATCAGTAACATACAGAATAATATCAGCATCGGTAAGAGCAGTTTTTACCGACTTCATCATAGTTTTCTGCATTTCATATTGTGGATTCAGGATCCCTGGAGTATCAGAATAGACCAGTTGATAATCCCTGGTGTTTACAATACCGAGTATTCTGTGCCTTGTTGTTTGGGCTTTAGATGTAATTACTGACAATCTTTCACCAACAAGGGCATTCATAATGGTTGATTTGCCTACATTAGGATTACCCAGAATATTCACAAAGCCTGCTTTATGCGCCATGATATAAACTAAAATTAAACTGAATTGTAATGCAAAATTATTAATTGTTTACCATCATTATTCGCTCCCACAATCCTTCCCACAACCCGCTTCCCGAATCAAGTTCGGGACAGGCTATGAGGTTTTCGCAAACAAGTTTGCTCAAACGTTCCACTATTCCCTGCCCGTCCGGTCAGGCGGGCATCATTCCATTTTTCCTACTTATATGCCCCTATTTTTAGCATGGATATCTCTTTCTGTAATAAAAATCTCCACTTGCCTCGCGAAAGATTCTTTTTGGTAAGTCCTGCAAAATATACACGGTCCAGCTTTTCAATTTTGTATCCAAGGTGCTCGAATAATCTTCTTACTATCCGGTTTCTTCCCGAATGGATCTCCAGACCAACTTGTTTCTTGTCATCAATTGTGGGATATGTGATAGCATCAACATGGACCAAACCATCATCCAGTGTAATCCCTTCAACAATTTTATCCATGTCATTTCCGGTTAAATCTTTATCGAGAAATACGTGATAGATCTTTTTCTTATTATATCTAGGGTGTGATAATACTTTAGTCAGTTCGCCATCATTGGTAAGCAGTAATACACCGGTAGTATTTCTGTCGAGTCTTCCCACCGGATATACACGTTCCGGACATGCTTTCCTTACCAGATCGTTAACTGTTTTTCTGTTTTTGGGATCATCCATTGTAGTAATATAATCCCTGGGTTTGTTCAGAAGGATGTATACTTTGCTCTCTTTACGGAGTTTTTCCCCTTTGTATTTTACTATATCATTCAAATCTACTTTTATGCCCATTTCAGTAACAATTTTCCCATTTACTGAAATTTTCCCTGTCTTTATTAATTCATCCGCATCACGGCGTGAACATAATCCTGTATAAGCGATATATTTATTTAACCTGATAGGTGTATCTTTTCCTTGGAAATTAGCATTTCCTTTTTGTTTTTCAAATGGTCGTTTTTGACCGTTTTTTCCAGTGTTATGTCTGATTGTTTTCATTAAGTTGTTGCCCGATACATAATTTATTGTACAAAGATAGTACTTTTGCAGAAATTTGTTATTTATTGCAGTCGTTCCGGAATATAGGAAACCAATTAACTATAAGTAAAAAACCCCAACCTTTTTTACAATTATAAAACAGTAAAATGACATTGATAAAATCTATTTCGGGAATTCGTGGAACAATAGGCGGTAAATCCGGCGAGGGGTTAAGTCCATTGGATATTGTAAAGTTTACTGCTGCTTTCGGCACATGGATATCTAAAGGGTCTGATAAAAAAAGAATAAAGATGGTTGTAGGCAGAGATGCCAGGATATCGGGAGAGATGGTAAACCATGTGGTTAACGGAACGTTGATTGCGCTCGGGATAGATGTGGTAAATATTGGTCTCGCAACTACTCCAACGGTGGAACTGGCAGTTCAGGCGGAAAATGCGGATGGAGGTATTATCCTTACTGCCAGCCATAACCCGGGACAGTGGAATGCACTGAAGCTATTAAATAATAAGGGTGAGTTTATTACTGCCGGGGATGGATCTGAAGTTTTGGAGCTTGCAGATAAAGAAAAATTTGAATTTTCTCAGGTAGATCAGTTAGGTAAAATTACTGCAAATATTTATAATGATTTCCATATTGACAAAATTCTGGAGCTTGATCTTGTAGACAGGGAATCGATAAGAAACGCCGGACTAAAAATAGTTATTGATTGTGTCAACTCTGTTGGAGGCATTGTGATACCTGAATTATTAAAAGCATTGGGTGTAAAAGAAGTTGTTGAATTATATTGCTCACCAACAGGTATTTTTCCTCATAATCCTGAGCCGGTGCCGGAAAACCTGACTGCCATTTCTGAGAAAGTAAAAGAAACCGGAAGTGACCTTGGGTTTGTGGTGGATCCTGATGTTGACCGTCTTGCAATTGTTGATGAGAATGGCATGATGTTTGGTGAGGAATATACACTGGTGGCTGTTGCTGATTATATTCTTAATCATAAAAAAGGGAACACTGTTTCAAACCTTTCTTCCAGCATGGCTCTGAAAGATATTACAGAACAATACGGAGGTGAATATTTTGCTACAGCTGTTGGTGAGGTCAATGTTGTTAAGGTAATGAAAGAACAAAATGCTGTTATAGGAGGTGAGGGGAACGGGGGGGTGATCTATCCTGATTTGCATTATGGCAGAGATGCTTTAGTAGGCATAGGCTTGTTTTTATCACATCTTGTAAAGTCGGGAAAATCATGTTCAGCCCTTAGGGCAATCTACCCGGATTACCATATACTAAAAAGAAAGATACAACTAACACCTGAAATAAATATTGATCAATTGTTGGAAGATCTGGTGTCTGATTATAAGGAATTTCCCATGAACCTTGTTGACGGAGTTCGAATTGACTTTCCCAACGGATGGGTTCATCTGAGAAAATCTAATACAGAACCAATTATCAGGATAATTTCCGAAGGTAAAACAGTTGAGGATGCCCGGGAGTTATCAGATATGCTGATGAACAGGATCAATAAGAAAATGTAATTATTCTTTCTTTTTGGGAATAAAATGTGTTTTTTAATTGTCAAATATATTTTAGGGTTGTTAAATAAAAAGAAACTAATTGAATCGTTCATATATTCGTGAATTAATCTTGAATTTCAATAATCATAGTTCTTAATTTATTGATGCACATGAAAAAACTTATTTATATTTCTATTGGCGTAATCGCGGTTCTGGTTATTTCAATTGTTATTTTCAATAAAGTAACAGGCGGAGAAAGTTCGGAATACCTGAAGGTGGAAGTAATACGTGGAGATTTTGAGATATTGGTTACAACTACAGGAGAACTACAAGCTGAAAATTCTGAAGATATTACTGCACCGCAGAAACTCAGAACCAGTCGTCATCTGCGATTCGGACAGATCAAGATTCAGGACCTGATCCCGGAAGGAACTGTAGTAGAAAAGGGAGAATATGTGGCAACACTTGACCGGTCAGATGCTCTTAACAGACTTAAAGACATTAAAGATGAGTTGGAAAAAAAGCAATCATCTTATACAAAAACCAGGCTTGATACTACAATCCAACTCCGAAATCTTCGTGATGAATTAATTAACCTTGAATTTGCCGTAGAAGAAAAAGAAATAGTACTTGAGCAATCAAAATTTGAACCACCGGCAACTATCCGCCAGGCAAAGATCGATTTAGACAAAGCTCAGCGTGCTTTTGAACAATCTACGAAAAATTATGTACTCAAAGTACAGCAAGCCGAAGCTGACATGCGTGAAGCAGAGATCAATTTTGCCAAGGAGCAACGAAGTAAGGATGAAATGCAGGGTGTTATTGATCAGTTTGTAATACATGCCCCATCACCGGGAATGGTGATCTATAAAAAAGAATGGGGAGGCAAAAAAAGAGAAGTAGGTTCGATGATAAGTCCCTGGGATCTTACAGTAGCAACCCTGCCCGATCTTTCTTCCATGATATCAAAAACATATGTTAACGAAATTGATATTAGTAAAATCAAAACCGGCCAGGAAGTCAGGATAGGAGTTGATGCTTTTCCTGAAAAGGAATACACCGGCAATATAACAGATGTGGCAAATATCGGTGAACAATTACCTAATACTGATGCCAAAGTATTCGAGATTGTTATTCAGATCAATGAATCTGATCCGATTCTAAGACCATCTATGACAACCAGTAACAAAATAATTACTGCAATCTTTGAAGATACATTGTTTGTCCCGCTTGAGACTATCCAGTCAGATGACAGTATTCCTTTTGTTTATACAACCAAAAGCGTAAAGCAAATTGTAGTTCTTGGTTCCTCGAATGAAAATGAGGTGATCATTGAGCATGGCCTTGAGGAAGGTGATGAAATTTATCTTACTGTGCCTGATGATAAAGAAAATTTTAAGCTTCGCGGAGAGGAACTTATTGAGATAATTGAAAAAAAGAAAGAACAGAAGAGGAAGGAGGAAGATGCTCATAAAACTGAAAATGGAAAGAATTTAAAGATGAATGACCAAATGAAACAGCTTGAGGGATTCGGAAAAGGAATGTCAAAAGAACAGATGGAGAAAATGAGAAAATCAATGGGAAAAGGGGATATCAGAATTGAGAAGAAACAACCGGAAGATGATAAATCATCAAAGCAGGTAATAGTGAAAAAAGAAGATAAATAAACAGGAAAGAGTCGGTTCGATTTTGATAAAAGTAAACTGATGAAAAGATACTTTCATGATATAGTCATTGCCCTGGAATCAATCCTTGCAAATAAGCTGAAATCTGTTCTGACGGCACTTGGTATTATATTCGGTGTGGCTGCAGTAATAAGTATGCTTGCAATTGGTAACGGGGCACAACAGGAGATTCTTGAACAGATAAAAATGGTAGGAGTAAATAATATTGTTATTAACCCTATTGTGCAGGATGAAAGCAGTAATGAAAGCGAGAATGGTAATGGAGAACAACAGCAGTCAAAGTTTTCAAGAGGATTATCCCTTCTTGATGCAAAAGCCATAGAGCAAATAGTGCCTTCTGTTAAAATGATCAGCCCGGAGATCGTTCTTAATTCTTATGTGATGCAAAAAGGTAAAAGACTGCCCGCAAAACTTTTAGGTGTCTCAAACGATTATTTTGAACTTTATAATCTGGAACTCTCCTCAGGCACTTTCTTTAATGATTATCATGAAGAACATGGTATACAGGTATGTGTTATCGGGGCAAATATTAAATCAAAATTTTTCAGCGATGAAAACCCTGTAAACAAGTACATTAAGTTCGGCAATATATGGTTAAAAGTGATTGGGGTGCTGGAGAGAAGTAGTTTTAGTCTGACAGCATATGAAAATACGGGTATAAATGTTTACAATGACAATCTTTATATACCTGTAAAAACGATGCTTTTACGATATCAGAACAGGGCTCTTATTAATTCAAAAATGTTTTCAGGATCAGGTACAACCATTATTAGTGGGTTTGGTTTTATGTCGATAAGAAGCAGTGACCCGGGTGCAAACACATATTCTAATTATAATCAACTGGATAAGATCATTGTCCAGGTTGAAGAAACCGAACAATTGAAGTCAACTACTGAAGTGCTTGGTCGCATGATCCTCAGGCGACATTCGGAAGTTAAGGATTTTGAAATAATTGTTCCGGAACTTTTATTGAAACAACAGCAGCGAACTAAAGATATTTTCAACATAGTTCTCGGTGCCATAGCGAGTATATCCCTGGTAGTGGGAGGAATAGGTATTATGAACATTATGTTTGCCTCAGTGATGGAGAGGATCAAGGAAATAGGCACACGGATGGCTATTGGGGCGAAAAAAATGGATATTACCGTTCAGTTCCTGTCTGAAGCTATTATGATCAGTATTACAGGAGGTGTTATTGGAATAGTGTTTGGGGTTGTGCTTGCTAAACTTATCAATCAATTTGCTGGTATTTTGACTATTGTTTCACCGTTTTCAATTGTTGTTGCTTTTGGTGTGTCAGCAGCTGTTGGTGTGATATTTGGATATTCACCGGCAAAAAGAGCTGCCGAGAAAGACCCGATTGAATCATTGCGTTATGAATAAAGCCATACAAGTATGAGGAAAAAAATAGTTTTACTTTTATTTATCCTGACATGTTCTTTCCCTCTGTTCCCACAAGAGGCTGAAAGGTTGACACTAATTGAGATACTGGAACTGGCCAGAAACCAGTCGCCGGATGCAATAATGGCCAAACACCGGTTTCGGGCGAATTACTGGGAATTTCGAACATATGTTGCAAAATACCGTCCTTCACTTACTCTTTCAGGAACATTGCCTGAATACAATCGCCTTTTTGAGAAAGAATTCGATTTTAGTACCGGTCAGGAACAATATGTTGAAAAAAACACTAACAGTTCATCTCTTAATCTTTCATTATCGCAAAATATCGGACTAACAGGAGGAAGTATTTTTATGCAATCCGGTTTAACGCGGTTTGATGTTTTAGGAGATGACGGTAGTTCACAATACATTTCAACACCTGTGAGCATAGGTTTCATACAGCCTATTTCAGGATACAATAGTTTTAAATGGGAGAAAAAGATTGAGCCTCTGAAATACGAAGAGGCAAAGAAAGATTTTCTCAACGATATTGAAGATGTACATTTAAAAGGCGTAAACCTTTTTTTTAATCTGGCACTGGCACAACAAAACCTTGAAATATCAGAGGTTAATTATTCAAACTCTGATACCTTGTTCAGAATTGCGCAGGGGAGATACATGATTGGAACCATAGCAGAAGATGAACTGCTGCAGATGGAACTAAGGTTCCTTAATGCAGGGAATGACCTTCGTAAAGCAGGTATCGATTTGCAGATAAGAGAATTCCGGATGCGCTCATTCCTCGGATTTAATGATAATATAAAAATAGAACTGATAATCCCGGATGAAATACCTGAACTGGAAGTTGATGTGCAAAAAGCTATAAGTCAGGCTAATGAAAACAATCCTGAACTACTGGCATTAGAAAGACAGCTTTTTGAAGCTGCAATGAATGTTGCTGAAGCAAAATCTGAAAAGGGACTAAATGCCGACCTTTTTGCTACATACGGTTTGACACAAAGAGCTGAAGATTTTTCAAATGCATATGTTGATCCGCGGTCACAACAAAGAGTGCGCATAGGTATCGAACTGCCCATTGTTGACTGGGGGCTTGGCAAAGGCAGGTACAAGATGGCACAATCAAGCCAGGAAGTTGTTAAAACAACGGTTCAGCAAGCAAGAGTTGATTTCGAACAAAATATTTTTCTTAATGTTGCTCAATTTAACTTGCAGGATGATCAGCTTTATTCAGCTGCTAAAGCTGATACTATTGCCAGGAAACGCTATGAGGTTTCCAAGCAACGATTCCTGATAGGCAAGATTGATGTCCTTGATCTGAATGTTGCTGATACGGAAAAAGATGTGGCGAAAAGGGAATATCTTTCTGCATTGCGGAACTATTGGACATATTTTTATACAGTCAGACGCCTTACTCTTTATGATTTTGAAAATGATATTCCAGTGTCAACTGATTTTACAAAACTTGTTGATTGATAACTAATCAGTCGGCCCGTCCCTGCCTGTCCGGTCAGGCGGGCGACCGGAGTCATCCCTGCCTGCCGTTCGGCAGTTCAGGCAGGCGGGCGGGCAGTCCACAGTCAACAATCGGTAATCGACTTAAAAATGCAAAGTATAATGAGATTAACTTAAGAATACAGACATTTTAACATTTAATCATTCTATCATTTAATCATTGAATAGTTAAATAAAAACAAGTTGCAAAACATATTGTAATATAAACTTTAACATAGTATATTGTGATAATAGAAATAGTTTGAAATTCTAACCTGTAAAATATCTAATAATTATGAAAATTACTGTAATAGGCGCAGGCAATGTTGGTGCAACTTGTGCTGATGTAATGGCTCGTAAAGAGCTGGCAAACGAAATTGTTCTGGTTGACATTATCGAAGGTATTGCTGAAGGTAAAGCTTTGGATATGTGGCAAACAGCCCCTGTTGACGGAACCGATACCCGTGTAATTGGTGTAACTAACGATTATTCCAAAACAAAAGATTCTGATATTGTTGTTATCACTTCAGGAGTTCCCCGGAAACCGGGAATGTCAAGAGACGATCTGATAGGAACAAATGCAAAAATTGTTAAAGATGTTACTGAGAAAGCCATCAGGCAGTCCCCCGATGCTATTATTATTGTAGTAGCTAATCCGCTGGATGTTATGACATATACTGCCAGTCTGGTTTCAAAGAAAAACCGGAACCAGGTTTTCGGTATGGCAGGTATTCTTGATACATCAAGGCTTAAAGCATTTGTGGCTGCAGAATTAAATGTCTCAACACGCGATATCCAGACATTATTGCTTGGCGGACACGGCGATACAATGGTGCCGTTGCCCAGTTATACAACTGTTAGCGGAATTCCTCTTTCCCAGCTTCTTGATAAAGATAAGATTGAAGCAATTGTACAAAGAACCCGTGGTGGCGGCGGAGAGATTGTAAAACTTCAGGGAACTTCAGCATGGTATGCACCGGGAGCTGCAGTTGCACAAATGGTTGAATCTATTGTACGCGATCAGCACAGGATCCTTCCTGTTTGTGTAGAACTGAAAGGTGAATACGGAATGAAAGATGTTTTCCTTGGAGTGCCGGTAAAACTTGGGAAAGAAGGTATTGAAGAAATAATTGAGGTAGATCTTAACAAGGAAGAAATGGAACTGTTGACAGCATCTTCTAATGCTGTTAAAAATGTTATGGGTGTCCTGGATAATATGAACCTGTTCTAATAGATAGAACTTATTTATATTTCTATGAATAAAAAAATGCCCCGTCGGGGCATTTTTTTATTATATTTGCGGAACTTTCAAAAAATGATAAATTAATATTAAACAGGAATAAAAATAATTGATATGCGTAACAGAGGAGTAATTATTTTATTTGCCATAGCGCTGACATTTGTCACAATTTACCAGCTTTCGTTTACCGTAAGAAGTTATTTTGTAAAGCAGAATGCTGTAGAATATGCCAGAGGTGACTTGGGGAAAGAAACTGATTATCTTGATTCGATAGCCGGACTGAATAAGAATGAGTGGAGTTTTCTCGGGAATACATATAAAGAGGTTCAGGAGAAAGAATTAAATCTGGGCCTTGACCTGAAAGGAGGAATGGATGTAATTCTTGAAGTTTCTGTGGTTGATGTTATTAAAGCTTTGTCAAACTATAGTAAAGATACAACTTTTGTCGGTGCTATTCAATTAGCCCAGGATTATCAAAAAGATAGCCAGGAGGATTTTATTACTCTTTTTGGAAGAGCTTTTGAAGAAATAGACCCGAATGCAAGATTAGCTGCAATTTTTGGAACACTTGACCTGAAAGAAAAAGTTGATTTTAATTCTACTAACCAGGAAGTCTTGAAAGTATTGAAGGATGAAATCCATGTTGCAATTAATAATTCGTTCAATATTCTGAGGAGCAGGATTGACCGGTTTGGTGTTGCTCAACCAAATATTACAAAGCTGGAAACACAAGGACGGATTATGGTTGAATTACCCGGGGTAAAAGATCCCGAAAGAGTTCGAAACCTGCTTCAGAGTACTGCCCATCTTGAATTTTGGGAAACTTATGAAAATTCTGAAGTATATCCTTACCTGATAGAAGCAAATAATATTCTGCAAGAAATTCAGGGAGATATTATGCCGGAAGAAGATGCAGGGAAATCTGAAGATTCCGAAATCGAACCTGAATCTGAACTTGTTGCCGTTCAGGATTCTGTTGTTGAAGAATCCCTGCTTGATATGATTGAAGCTGATACAATGGCTGAGACAGGGGAACCCGAAAATATTGAACAGTTCAATCTGCAAAATCCATTATTTGCAGTGCTTTATCCACATATAATAAATGGACAACTTGTTCCGGGTAGTGTTATCGGATATTCTCATTACAGGGATACAGCCAAAGTGAATGAGTTTCTCAGCATGAAGCAGATACGATCCCGCTTCCCCAGGGATATGAAGTTCTTCTGGTCTGTTAAGCCTTATAAATATGATGAAACACAAACTCTGTATGAATTTCATGGGATTAAAGTTACTACCCGTGATGGTAGAGCCCCTCTGAGTGGTGATGTAATCACTTCTGCAAGAACAGCACAAAGTCAATACTCGGCAAACGTAGAAGTTAACATGTCAATGAATGCCGAAGGTGCAAAAACATGGGCAAGAATGACCCGGGAGAATATTGGCCGGTGTATTGCAATTGTTCTGGATGGTTATGTCCGTTCAGCACCCAGGGTGTCAAATGAAATTAAAGGTGGTAGTTCCGAAATTACCGGTGACTTTACTATTGAAGAAGCAGAAGACCTTGCAAATATACTTAAATCAGGTAAACTGCCTGCTCCGGCAAATATTATTCAGGAAGCAATTATTGGTCCTTCCCTGGGTAAAGAAGCTATTCATTCAGGACTAAATTCTTTCCTGATCGCATTTTTAGTGATTATGCTCTATATGGTTTTTTATTATAGCCACAGAGCGGGGTTAGTTGCAGATATTGCCCTTATTGTTAACATGTTTTTCCTGCTTGGTGTACTGGCATCACTTGGTGCCGTTCTCACATTGCCTGGTATTGCAGGAATCATTCTTACAATTGGTATATCTGTTGATGCCAATGTGCTGATATTTGAAAGAGTAAGGGAAGAATTAAAAGCAGGAAAAGGTATTAAACTGGCTATTGCCGATGGTTACAAGAATGCATATTCGGCTATTATTGATGCAAACGTAACAACATTATTAACAGGAATAGTTCTTTATCTTGTTGGTACAGGGCCTATCAAAGGTTTTGCCACTACCCTGGTAATTGGTATTCTGACATCATTGTTTTCAGCAATATTTATTACACGCCTGATTTTTCTCCAGATGCTTTCAAAGAACAACAAACTTACATTCGCTACAGGAATTACTGAAGGAGCTTTCAAAAATACACAGATTAATTTTCTGGGTAAACGTAAAATATTCTATGTAATATCGGGAGTAATTATTTTAATAGGAGTCTTCTCTCTTTTTACCCGTGGATTAAATACAGGTGTTGATTTTACCGGAGGACGGACTTATGTTGTGAGATTGAAACAGGAAGCTGATATTGAGGAAATCAAAAGCAATCTTGCTGTAAGCTTTAACGAAGCGCCCGGAGTGAAAATATTTGGAAATGATCACCAGGTAAAAATTACTACCAAGTTTATGATAGAAGACAAAAATGCTGACAATGAAGTGGAAACAAAATTGCATGAAGGTTTTTTACCAATTATTGGTGGTGATGTTTCTTTAAATGAATTTCTGTCAGATTATCGGCAGAGTTCACAGACCGTTGGGCCAACCATCGCGGATGATATTAAAATACAGGCTGTCTGGGCGATATTTCTCTCTCTTATCTTTATATTCCTCTATATCCTCCTCAGGTTCAGGAACTGGCAATATGGTCTTGGCGCTTTAATAGCTCTTGTGCATGATTCTCTTATTATTCTGGGAATCTTTTCCATTTTTTATGGAATGCTGCCTTTCTCGCTCGAAATAGACCAGGCTTTCATTGCAGCTATCCTTACAGTAGTTGGTTATTCAATTAATGATACTGTTGTTGTATTCGACAGGATCAGGGAATATATGGGCATTTACCGTAAGCGTGAAAGAACCGAGATTATGAACCGGGCATTGAATAGTACTCTTAGCCGTACTTTTAGTACCTCACTTAGTACTTTTATAGTATTGCTGGCAGTATTCATTTTTGGTGGTGAGGTTATTCGTGGTTTTGCTTTTGCTCTTCTTGTTGGTGTTATAGTTGGAACCTATTCTTCATTGTTTATTGCCACTCCTGTTGTATTTGATACCGTTAAAAAAGCCGGTACCATTAGAGTACTTCGGGGAAAGAAACACAAATAGTAAAAACCTTTTACTTTTTATCTTTTATCCGCGATTATCTGTTGTATCTATGTCATCAGTGTTCTATTTATGTTGCCAATTGCGGACTGATTGCCGACTGCAGACTTTGTTAATTGGTTAATTTGTAAAGTATAAGCTAAACTTTTATGAAACCCTTAATTTAATGCTCTACCCCCTTTTGCCAATTGCTCTTTTGCCAACTTTTTTATGTTAATTGTTATATGTTATATAATTTTTAATTTTTAATTTTTAATTTTGTTGTTTGAAACAAAAAAATAATGAACCATCTATTATTCATTAGCGGGCAGGAAATATTCATAATAATGATTGTTGTTTTGTTGCTCTTTGGTGCCAATAAAATTCCTGAAATTGCCAAAGGGTTAGGAAAAGGAATGCGTGAATTCAGGAAAGCAACGGATGATATTAAGAAAGAAATAAATGACCAGACAAGGGAAATCACCAATGATGTTAATAAATTTAAAGACGATCTGACGAAAGAAGACTGATACTGCGTTTCATTAAAACATGAACTTATTTTATTCTATAAATTCCAAATAACAAATCCCAAATGACAAATAAATATCAAATCCCAATGTTCAAAAAAAACAAAAAAAGAAAAGCGCAAAAATAATATATCGTCTAATTCTGTTTTGGATTTTTGTTTTTTAGTAATTGGAATTTTTTAGTAATTGGAATTTATTTGTAATTTGTTTTTTGATAATTGAGATTTATGAGTATGGTGTGGTTTGTTACTATTTTATTGAAACAACTATATATAAGCGTTATCACCTTTGTTATTTAATAACGAATTTTTTTTAAATGATTGTTGCAGATAATGTAAAGAAATCTTTTGGTGATCTTCAGGTTCTAAAAGGTATCAATATGCAGGTAAATAAGGGAGAGATTGTGTCAATAGTTGGTGCTAGTGGTGCAGGCAAAACAACATTCCTTCAGATTCTCGGTACACTTGACCGGTCCGATTCGGGTTTTGTAAAGTATGATGGTGTTGAAGTAAATTCCATGAAAGAAAAACAGCTCTCCCGGTTCCGGAATGTGAATATTGGTTTTGTATTCCAGTTTCACCATCTTTTACCGGAATTTAATGCATTAGAGAATGTATGCATCCCTGCTTTTATTGCACGGAAATCTAAATCATCGGCGATAAGAAAAGCAAAAGATTTGTTAACCTTTCTGGGGCTTGAAGGTCGCTTTGATCACAAACCTTCTGAATTAAGCGGAGGTGAACAACAACGGATTGCTGTAGCCAGAGCTCTGGTTAATAATCCGGCTGTTTTACTTGCCGATGAGCCTTCCGGGAATCTCGACTCAAAAAACAAACAGGAATTGCATAAATTATTCATGCGCCTCAGAGATAAATTCAGCCAGACAATTGTAATTGTAACTCATGACAAAAGTCTGGCAGGTATTGCTGACAGAAAGCTGGTTATGAAAGATGGTTTGATCGTATAGAGACAATTAATTGATCATCTCACTCTCGGGAAGATCATAATCTTCAACCATTTTAATCCCTGTTTTTTCAAGTTCGTCAAGTACAGGGTTATATATTTCAGGAAGTACCGGCCTGTATACTCCTTTAATACTTATTTTGCCATTCAGGATCATTTTAGCAGCAATAGCAGCAGGTAAAGCAACTGTTCTGGCAACTGACGTATCGGTGGCTGGCGTGCCAAAATCAAGCAACCTTGATTTGACAACCTCTTTCTTACCATCGGGGTAGGAAGCCAGAAAGGTATGCATCATAACTACCATATCACGTTCTTCTTTTCCCAGTGACATTTTATCCAGCATAAGGTCAGATACCACTTCAAATGGTGAATCTTTTTCTCTGCCAACAGGTTTGTCATCAAACAATCCCAGCCATTCAATAGCTTTTAGAGCATGTGCATTGATATCAATATCAAGAAATCCGGCTACTTTCCGTTTCAAATTATCTGCTGTTTTTTCACCAATAAGGATTGCTGTCATCTCTCCATACGTTTTCCCTTTAAGGTCAAGTTTGTCATAAGTGATCAGGTTCATTCTCTTCATAACATCCAGTGTTTCACACCACCCTTTATGCCTGAAAGTACCCCTGAACATTGTCTTTGCTTCAGGAATTCCATAGATATCAATATAATCAATGGAATCCCTGTTGGGATATACCTCCAGTTTACTAACATCGGGAAAATCAACCATGAAGGTGTCTTTGAACAGGTTTTCTGATGAAACATAGGTTTCTTTTCCATGTTTCAGGTATCTTCCATCGTTATTACCGGCCATAATTACCCCTTTCGGGCTCCACGAAAATTTGTACATAAATGGATTATCTGCATCCTCAATAGAGGGAAGAGCTCCGCAAAGTGAGTAAAACTCATCCACATTGCCACCTTTATCATGTATGTAATCAATAATCCGCATGGCAGACATATGATCAATTCCCGGATCCAGACCTATCTCATTAAGGATAATAATTCCGGCATTCCGGGCTTCCTGATCAAGAGCTTTCATTTCCGGTTTAACATAAGAGGTTGTAACCATTTCCTTACCGTGTTTAATGCATTTACCGGCAACATTAAGGTGGTGAGCGTATGGTAACAGACTTACTGTAAGATCATGTTCTGCAATTAGCTTATCAAGAGTGACATCATCATCCACAGTCCAGGCAACTGCTTCTCCATTTGAAAAACCTTTAATCATTGCATCTGCCTTAGATCTTGTACGTGTGGCAACTGTTACATGGAAATTTTCCTTTAACAGGTATTGGACAATGGGTTTTGCAACCATTCCGGCACCGAGTATTAATACTTTTTTCATATAACTAATTATTTAAGTTGATTTATTAATGACAGCGGCAAGATAGAATTTTTTTAAAAAAAGAAAAATACTTTTTATCAGCCCGTAACAATTTATATAACATACTGCCGGAACAAAATAAGTTGTTTTTGAAGACTTATTTGGGTTTTACCATGTTCTGTACAATGATTCACATATCATTTTTTAAATTTGCAGAATCTTATCGGATAAAATCAGATAGTGGGAAATTCTACAAAATATGCTGAAACTCCCCTGATGAAGCAGTACAACAGGCTGAAGAATAAACATCCTGATGCCATATTGCTTTTCAGGGTAGGGGACTTTTACGAAACCTTTGGGAGCGATGCAATTAAAACTTCTGAGATTCTTGGCATTACATTAACAAAAAGGGCAAATGGAGCTGCATCTTTTGTTGAACTGGCAGGTTTCCCTTATCATGCAATAGATACTTATCTGCCAAAGCTTGTGAGAGCGGGTCAACGGGTTGCCGTGTGTGACCAGCTTGAAGATCCGAAAAAAACGAAGACAATTGTAAAACGGGGAGTTACCGAACTGGTTACTCCCGGAGTTTCGATGAACGATAATGTGCTTGATCATAAGGAAAATAATTTTCTTGCAAGCGTCTTTATTGATAATAATATTTGCGGTGTGGCTTTTTTGGATATTTCAACAGGGGAATTTTTGACAGCCGAAGGGGGTTTTGAATATATTGATCAATTGCTTTCCGGTTTTAGTCCTAATGAAGTTTTAGTTGAGAGAAGGAAACGGGAACTGTTCAAAGAGAAATTTGGGAGTAAATATTATGTCTATCCTCTTGACGACTGGGTTTTTACTGAAGATTCTGCTGAAGACCGGCTTCTGAAACATTTCAAGGTGTCATCACTGAAAGGTTTCGGTATACAGTATCTTAGATATGGAATTGTAGCTGCCGGGTCAATAATGCATTACCTTGATATAACCGAACATAATAATGTTTCCCATATTACATCAGTTTCCCGTATTGAAGGAGATCGTTATGTATGGCTTGATAAGTTTACCATCAGGAATCTTGAACTTTTTACTTCTTTGAATGAAGGGGCTAAAACCTTAATGGATGTGATGGATAATACTATTTCCCCAATGGGTGCCAGAATGCTTAAAAGATGGATTGCAATGCCATTAAAGAATATTAAACCTATTATGGAAAGGCATGATATCGTTCAGTATTTTATTGAAAATTCTGATTTTGAAGAATTTATTACAGACCAGATCGGGGAAATTGGCGACCTTGAAAGGATAATCTCAAAAGTAGCAGTGAACCGCATTAATCCGCGGGAGATTGTTCAGCTGAAACGGGCACTGAATACTATTGAACCTATTCAACTGGCATGCAGGAAGAGTGGTATTAAAGTATTGAAAAAAATTGCCGGCCAACTCAATCCATGTAAGAGTGCCGGTAAACGAATTGAAAAAGAAATTACAGATAATCCTCCGGTTCAGGTTAATAAGGGTGGAGTAATAAAGGAAGGTGTTTCAAAAGATCTGGATGAATTGCGTGACATTCTTTATTCCGGCAAGAATTTTCTCGTCCGGTTACAGGAAAAAGAGAGTAAAAGTACAGGAATACCATCACTCAAGGTTGGTTTTAATAGTGTGTTTGGTTATTATATCGAAGTAACAAATACTCATAAAAACAAGGTCCCGGGAGAATGGATCAGAAAACAAACTCTGGTAAATGCAGAAAGATATATAACTGAAGAACTCAAGGAGTATGAAGCTAAGATTCTTGGGGCTGAGGAGAAGATACTATTGTTGGAAACCGGGTTATATAATGATCTGGTAAACAGCTTAATGAAGTACATTGCAGATATTCAGACAGATGCATCAGTGATTGCCCGTTTGGATGTCCTCCTGTCTTTTACAGGGACAGCAAAAATGAATAACTATACCAGGCCCGTGATTGATGATTCTGAAGTGATTGATATTAAGCAGGGCAGGCATCCTGTGATTGAACAGCAGCTTCCTATTGACGAGAAATATATTCCGAACGATGTTTACATGGACAATGACGATCAGCAGATCATTATTCTCACCGGTCCGAATATGTCAGGGAAATCTGCCCTGTTGAGGCAGACAGCCCTGATTGTTCTATTGGCCCAGATGGGTAGTTTTATACCTGCAGTATCAGCAAAGATGGGTTTGGTGGATAAAATTTTTACAAGGGTTGGTGCTTCAGATAATATTTCGTTAGGTGAATCAACCTTTATGGTTGAGATGAATGAAGCAGCCAGCATACTGAATAACCTCTCATCAAGAAGCCTGGTGCTGCTTGACGAGATAGGAAGGGGTACCAGTACCTATGATGGAATTTCCATTGCATGGGCAATGGTGGAATATATTCACGAACAACCCAAAGCAAAAGCAAAAACCTTGTTTGCTACTCATTATCATGAATTGAATGAGATGGAAGCTTCCTTTTCGCGTGTCAGGAATTTTAACGTTTCAATTAAAGAACTGGAAGATAAAGTTATTTTTGTCAGGAAACTGAAAAGAGGTGGCAGTGAGCATAGCTTTGGTATACATGTGGCGCGAATGGCAGGAATGCCAAAAAGTGTTGTAAGCAGGGCAAATGAAATACTTGAGGAGTTGGAACAATCACACGTTAAGAACAGTTTGACAAAACCGGTCTCTGACCTTGCCGGGAACAGGGAAGGTTTTCAGCTTAGTTTTTACCAACTCGATGATCCGGTATTAAAGCAGATTCGTGATGAGATCATCGACCTGGATGTGGATAATCTTACTCCTGTAGAAGCACTGAATAAACTGAACGAGATAAAGAAACATTTAAAGAAATAGACAGTTTTATAAAGCAGAAATTTATTTTTTGTATTCACTAAAAAAGTACTATTTTTGCACGCACTACATGATAAGCGGAAGTAGCTCAGCGGTAGAGCACGACCTTGCCAAGGTCGGGGTCGCGGGTTCGAACCCCGTTTTCCGCTCAACAAAAAAAGTCGCCACCAGGCGGCTTTCTTTTTGTTAAAAAAATATTAATTTTGCGAAGTTATTTGCCCAGGTGGTGGAATTGGTAGACACGTTGGACTTAAAATCCAATGGCCTTTAACGGCCGTGCGGGTTCAAGTCCCGCTCTGGGTACATGCATTTTTTAAAGCCTCTGATAATCTAGTATTTTCAGGGGCTTTTATTTGTTAAGAAATTGGAAAAAGATTCCAAACCACCCGGTTATCTAATTCATTATTATTATTTTATTCATTTATATTCGAGAGGCAAAATATTTCGTCTGTGCAATGTGTAGAATATTTATTTGTAGAATTTATCATTGTTCCAATTTTTAGGATTATCAATAATGTAATTCCGGATGCGTTGGTGCGATTCATAATCACGGATGATATGGTCGTTAAATCGGGATTGCCAGGCAAAATCAAACCCCAGGCGATGGGAATTTTTGGTTACCGCAGGTTTGTATGAACCAATAATTGACGACAGGGTGTTTTTGCCCTGGTTTTGAAATCGTTTTTTCCCAATGGTTTGTTGTGTTTGTTGTTTTTGTTTTTGTTGTGATTGTTGTTGTAGAGACAAGGCATGCCTTGTCTCTACTATGGTTTTTTCAGGTATCCAAATTACAAAAAGAAAACATTAATTGAAAAAATGAAATTATTTATATATTGTAAAAAGAAAAGAATAACGTTATTAATAGGCTATGTTCTATATTATGTATCTATAAACCCAATTTGAGAATAAAGTTGCAATGCATTAGCTACGGAAACACATAACCAAAGCCATTGTTTAAGTTTTTCGT
>JAUXED010000026.1 GCA_030618105.1 Bacteroidota bacterium
ATTTTTTTTTCCTTTTGGAAGATCCCATTTTCCAAATCTCTTAATTGCAAGGAAGCTTCCTGATTTGTTCCAAACTAACCCTCCTGCTGCTTCAATTACCAGGAAAATCTTCCTGAATTCGTCCCATAATTCCTGTATATTAGTATGATATACAAATAGTGATGGACTATTCGCGGAGTTAATAAAAGAAATAACTGCATCAGAAAGCCCAGATGCTTTATTGTATTTATAGAATAACCTGTATTTTTGTACAGAATATTTTTCAAAATCATCAGAAAGTAAAATTACTCTGTTATTGATATAAATTTGATACATGATCTATGAATGAAATAAGCAAAAAAACAAGTGAATACCTGTTACAAATTAAGGCAATTATATTAGAACCGGCAAAACCCTTTACCTGGGCATCAGGATGGAAATCACCAATATACTGTGACAACCGGAAAACCCTGTCTTATCCCGGGGTAAGGTCTTTTATAAGAAATACTTTTGTTGAAATTGCCAGGGAGAAATATCCGCAAACCGAAATAATCGCGGGAGTTGCCACCGGGGCTATTGCCCAGGGAGTTCTTGTTGCACAGGAACTGGATGTTCCTTTTGTTTATGTACGGTCAGGCGCAAAATCTCATGGTTTGGGTAACAAGATTGAAGGTGTTGTGAAAAAAGGACAGAATGTTCTTGTTATTGAAGATCTGATTTCAACCGGAGGAAGCAGTCTCAGTGCTGTTTCTGCATTAAGGGACGCAGGATGTAATGTTATTGGTATGCTGGCAATTTTTACTTATGGTTTCACTCTGGCTGAAGATAATTTCAAAAAAGCACAATGTCACCTTACTACCCTTAGTAATTATACCGACCTGGTAGATCTTGCCCTTGAATCGGGTTATATTGATGAAGATCATCTTGAAACTTTGAAAACATGGCGTAAGGATCCGGCTAACTGGACCCCGTAACACGTAACCCGAAACTCGAAACACCTAACAATTTAAGCATTCAATCATTTTTAATCAGGCTTATCATGACAAAGTTTGAAAGCAGAATTGGAAAATTGAACACATCGGGAGAAAAATCTTTTGATTTTCTTTCAGATTTCAGGAATTTCAGCCGGTTTATACCCGCAGATAAGATAAATGAATGGGAAGCTTCAGCTGAACAATGCAAATTTACAGTTGAAGGTGTAGGGAAGGTAGGTTTGAAAATTATTGAAAAGGAACCTAATAAACTGGTAAAGATTACAGGTGATAGTACAGCCGGGTTAGAATTTTTCTTCTGGATCCAGATCAAAGAAATTGGGAAGAAAGATACAAGAGTAAAACTCACAATTAAGGCAGATCTTAACCCGATGATGAAACTCGTAGCAGCCAAACCACTTAAAAGCTTTGTTAATCTAATGGTTGACAAGATAGAAGAGTACTCATTTGACTAGGCAAAACTCACTTCATGGAATCCGAATATTTCAGTTTTTCCGTTTTCATGCAGGATAATTAATCTTCCTGATGGATCAATGCCGGTAATTTTGGCAGTAAATTTTTTGTTTTCGTGCTTAAATTGAACAAATTCCTGGTAATGATACAGGTTCATTAAGTAGTTGGCTTTAATACTTTGCCTGTTTTTTACCTCTTTTAACTGGTTGTATCGGAAATCAAGTTGCCTGCACAACAGATTCAATGAGTTATCCAGGGAATGTTTTCTTCCTGTGATCTGAATTAATGATGTAGGATTAGAAGCAGCTTCTGTGAATTTTTCCTGGTTAATATTTATCCCTATTCCGGCAACACAATAATCGAAATTATTACCCGAAATAGAGTTTTCAATTAAAATGCCTGCAATTTTGTCATCTGACGCATAAATATCATTTGGCCATTTGATATAAATATTTTCGGTAAACAGTTCAAGAAAGTCTTTAATTCCCAGTGATATTGCCATTGAGAGAAGAAACTGTTCGTCAGCTTTCAGGAAAACCGGATAAAGAATAATGCTAATTGTCAGATTTTCACCCCGTTTGCTTTCCCATTTATTAGCACCATGCCCCCTGCCGGCGGTTTGTTGTTTTGTGCTGATTATAGTACCTTCAGGGGGTCTTTTATGCTTTAACAAATTAGTTGCACAAGTGTTTGTCGAAGGTATAACATCATGGTATATTATTTTGTTCCCGATAATTTGTTCAGACATAATGTAGGGTTTTCGCCGGTTTTATTAAATTGGCATTTTTATTGTACAATAATATTACAATATAAATGAAAAAATATATACTATTCAGTTCATTGAATTATAAATAACTTTTCCCCCTTAGAGAAGCCCTGATCTTTATTTTAGTATGGTAAACCAGGCAAAATCTCTATTTTTCGGGGAATAATACTGCATAAATGTACCGGTTATTATTTAAAGTAATTGTTCCATTGAATTCATTCTATTACATTTGTGCTTAAATAATGTTAATGAAAGTAAAAGAGCAAGCAGACATACAAGATCTTTTGGATACAATAATAGAAGGCATCTTGCTTAAGAAGGGGCAAGAGATAGTAAATCTTGATTTTGCAAAGCTTGAAAATACAGTTTGTTCGAATTTTATAATTTGTCAGGGGAATTCTAATGTACAGGTTGAAGCAATCACACAGTCGGTAAAAAAACTTGTTAAGGAAGAATTAAATGAAACCCCCTTGCATATTGAAGGACTTGAAAATGCACACTGGATCTTAATGGATTACGGAGATGTGTTTGTACACATTTTTCAAAAAGAATTTAGAGATTTTTATAAACTTGAAGAGTTGTGGGCCGATGCAAAAATTGAGAAAATTGATTAGTGAAAAAAAGGATTAATAAGAATGGCGGATTCAAAAAAAACAGATAAAAACAAGGGAAAGACAGATAAGGATGGTAAACCTTCCGGCAAACCTAAATTCAATGCTTATTGGATTTATGGAGCTGTTGCCGTATCTATACTGGGGTTTCAACTTATGTTTTCAGGAAAAGGAATCGAGGAGATATCCTGGCAGAGACTTGAACGGGAAATGATAAAAAATCGTGATGTTGAAAAAATTGTTGTTGTGAATAAGGAAAAGGCGGAAATTTATATTAAGCCTGATTTATTATCTTCCGACAGATACTCTGATGTTGACAGTCATGGATTTGGAGGTATTCCCAGTAACGGCCCACATTATTCTTATACCATTCCCTCGGTTGAGGTTTTTAATGCGAATATTGAAGAGGCACAGAAAAAATATAGCTACAACGAGAGCGAAATAATAAGTGTAAGGTATGAGACACGTAAGAATATTATGGGTGATTTGCTTGGATGGATCCTTCCTTTAGCCTTATTAGTTGGTGTGTGGTTATTTATTTTCCGCCGGATGGGTGGTGGTGCCGGTCCGGGTGGTACAGGTAGTATTTTTAGTGTCGGAAAATCAAAAGCCCAATTGTTTGATAAAGAATCACATGTAAAGGTCGATTTCTCAGATGTTGCAGGGTTGGAAGAGGCAAAAATGGAGGTTAGAGAGCTTGTTGATTTCCTGAAAAATCCGAAAAAATATACTGACCTGGGAGGTAAAATTCCGAAAGGTGCATTGTTGATCGGTCTTCCCGGTACAGGAAAAACTTTGCTTGCAAAAGCAGTGGCAGGTGAAGCAAATGTGCCGTTCTTTTCTATTTCAGGATCCGATTTTGTTGAAATGTTTGTTGGTGTCGGTGCATCACGTGTACGCGACCTGTTTAAACAAGCCAAAGAGAAAGCGCCCTGTATCGTTTTTATTGATGAGATTGATGCTGTTGGACGTGCCAGGGGAAGAAATACCGGTTTCGGAGGCAACGACGAAAGAGAAAACACATTAAACCAGTTGCTTACTGAAATGGATGGTTTCGGTACTAACGTTGGTGTAATAATTCTTGCAGCTACTAACCGTGCTGATGTGCTCGATCGTGCTTTGCTTCGTGCAGGAAGATTTGACAGGCAAATACATGTTGATTTACCTGATTTGGTTGAGAGAGGGAAAATATTTGAAGTTCATTTAAAGCCTCTGAAACTTGACAAGAATGTTGAAGTTGATTTCCTGGCTAAACAAACTCCTGGCTTTTCAGGTGCTGATATCGCTAATGTATGTAATGAAGCTGCTTTAATTGCTGCCAGAAATAATAAAAAGAAGGTTGATAAGCAGGATTTTCACGATGCTGTTGACCGTATCGTTGGTGGTCTTGAAAGAAAAAGTAAAATAATATCGCCACATGAGAAAAAAACCGTTGCTTTTCACGAAGCCGGTCATGCTACAGTAAGCTGGTTGCTTGAGCATGCTAATCCTTTGCTTAAAGTAACAATAATACCACGGGGGAAAGCCCTTGGCGCTGCATGGTACCTGCCCGAAGAACGACAAATTACAACAACCGAACAATTACTTGATGAAATGGCAGCCGCACTTGGTGGCAGAGCCTCGGAAGAAATGACCTTCGGGAAAATATCAACCGGAGCGCTTAATGACCTTGAAAAAATTACAAAACAAGCTTATGCTATGGTTAGTTACTTCGGAATGAGTGATAAGGTTGGTAATCTTAGCTTTTATGATTCCACCGGTCAGAATGAGTTTTCTTTTAATAAACCATATAGCGAAAAAACAGCTGAATTAATAGATGAAGAAGTAAAACGCCTTATAGATGAGGCATATAACAAAGCCAGGGAGGTTCTGAAGAAGAACAAAAAAGGATTAACACAACTGGCTGACTTGTTGTTGGAAAAAGAAGTGATCTTTAGCGAGGATCTGGAAAAAATATTTGGCAAAAAGAGGGGCAACATCACAAAAGAGACACAAGCAATGTTAATGAAAAATAATTCAAAATCTTATTCTTCACCGGTTACAAAAAAATCTTCAGGGAAAAAACTTTCTTCCGGAATGCCTAAAAAGAAACCTCCGCAAAAAGAAGAACCTGGTAAATAATGGATTGTTTTTTATGGAAAAGGATTGGGTAAGAGCTTATGAAACACAGCAGGAGTATTTAGCTGAAATTGCCAGGTCTGTTCTGTATGATAATGATATTGAATCAGTGATAATTAATAAAAAAGATTCTATTTATAATACACTTGGCGACATTGAGATATATGTTAACAGGGATAACCTGATTAGGGCAAAACAAATTTTACAAAAGTTATAAAATTGACCAATCTTATTCAACGATCCATAACCGGGCTTTTTATTGTCATTATACTGGTGGGCAGTATATTACTAAGTGCCCTTTCATTTTTTCTGCTCTTTTTGATCATTCTTATAACTTCTATGTTGGAATTCTACAGGATGGCAAGACATACAAAAGCCCGGCCTCAGAAATATTTTGGTGTAATGATCGGAGGGGTGCTTTTTGTAATGAATTTCCTGTTTGCAGTAGGGGTTATTAATCAGAAATATTTTTACATTTTTATTCCATTGGTTGTATTGGTTTTTATTAATGAACTATTTCTTAATAATAATCGCCCGTTTACAAATATTGCATATACTTTACTCGGTATTATTTATGTAGCAGTCCCTTTGTCAATGATTAATTACCTGGTACTTAGTCCTACGGGGGAACTTTTTGGATTGCAAACCGGAGAGGAACATGTTGATGTTGTGAATTATATTTTTCAACCTGAAAGAAAAATTATCTATTCTTCCCATATTCTTCTTGGCTTCTTCTTTCTGGTATGGGCCTATGACACAGGTGCGTATATTATAGGTATTCCTTTTGGGAAGCATAAATTATTTAAAAGGATTTCTCCGAAAAAATCCTGGGAGGGATTGTTTGGGGGTGTGTTTTTTGCTTTTGTAGTATCAATTATCATTTCAAAATTTTTTGTTGATCTGAGAATGTTAGACTGGCTTGTGATTGCTTTAATTGTTACAACTATTGGAACCTTTGGAGATTTGGTTGAGTCCATGTTTAAGCGCAGTGTCGGGGTAAAAGATTCTGGGAATATTTTACCGGGACATGGTGGTTTGCTCGACCGGTTTGATGGGGTTTTTCTGTCGTTACCCGTCGTTTTTGCATATATTCAGTTTATTACCTGAAATCAGTCGACAGTCCACAATCGGCAGTCAGCAATTGGTAGTTAACAAAAAAATGCAATGTATAATGAGATTAGCCATTTTAACTCTTCATTTACTTTAAACTTCTTCTCTTTCCATTTACTCATTTATTCATTTTATCATTTACTCATTTCTTCATTTTAGCCATTTTAACTCTTCATTTACTTTAAACTTCTTCTCTTCCCATTTACTCATTTATTCATTTTATCATTTACTCATTTCTTCACTTTAGACACTGAATAGTTACGAATTTTAACTAATTTTGGGCAAATTTTATTATGACAATACATAAAGAAGGATATAAAATTCTTGTTTTCCTGTTAATCGTATTGATACTGGTTGTCCTTGTGGCTAATAATTTGCTGGTATCATCTGTTTTGGGTAGAAAAATTATTTTTTATGGTTGTATAGGACTATACCTGTTAGTTTTATTGTTTTTCAGGAAGCCGAAACGATCAATTGAGATAAACGAAAAACTGATTTTTGCCCCTGCTGATGGAAATATAGTCGCTATTGAAGAGGTTGAGGAAAATGAATTTTTTAAGGAGAAAAGGATACAAGTTTCTGTTTTTATGACAATTTTTGACGCCCATATTAATAATTTTCCTTTTAGTGGCAAAATAAAATACATGAAATATCACCCGGGAAAAAACCTGATCGCTTTCCTGCCCAAATCATCGCAATTGAACGAAATGTCCTCCATTGTTATTGAAAATGAGAAAGGCACCGGTGTTTTAGTTCGTCAAATAGCCGGAGCTCTTGCACGTAGAATTATTACTTATCCAAAGCCGGGCGACAATGTGAAACAAGGTGATGAACTTGGGTTCATCAAGTTTGGTTCACGGGTTGACCTGTTCCTTCCAATCGGTGCAAAAATCAATGTTGGTATTGGACAAAGAGTAAAAGGAAAAAAATCCGTTATTGCCGAGTTTGCCGATTAATCATTTGTTGAAAACCAAAAAACACTATCTTTAACGGGCAAAGTTGATTTATGAAAAATACTTTAAAATATCTGTTAATTGGTATCGGGATAATTGTTGTTGTTTTTGGGTTATGGTACCTGCGGAGCATTGTTGCATATATCCTTATAGCAGCAGTGTTATCACTAATTGGCCGACCATTGGTAAATTTTCTGGATAGGGTCAGGATTAAGAATTTCACACTTCCCAAAGCCCTGTCTGCATTAATAACTATTTTTGTTCTGTGGTTGGTGTTTTATACTTTTTTCAGGGTTTTTATTCCGTTAATAATCAGCCAGGCTGCGGAATTTTCGAAAATTGATGTACAGCCACTTATTGAGAAGCTTAAGGATCCGTTTCAAAAAATCGAAGAGGTTTACCGGAAACTTAATATGAAGGATGCAGAAACTTTTTCAGTACAGGAATATTTTACCAATAAACTTGTATCAATATTAAATCTTTCAATAATCTCAAATTTTTTAGGCTCAACAGCAGGTTTAATAGGCAACCTGTTTATTGCGGCATTCTCAATTACATTTATAACTTTTTTCTTTTTAAAGGATAAGAGTTTATTAATTAACGGGATCATGATGTTTGTTCCGACTAAATATGAAGATCAAACACACCATGCCCTCTCTTCTGTTAAGAGGTTGCTAACGCGGTATTTTATCGGTATTGTTTGTCAGGTAACGGGGATCATTATCCTGGTAACCATTGGATTGTCAATAGTTGGATTAAAATTCGAACGTGCCTTACTTATCGGATTAGTTGTGGGGATATTGAATGTTATCCCTTATATTGGTCCGCTTATTGGTGAAATTCTCGGTTTATTCCTTGGGGTAGCCCCTAACCTGAGCCTTAATTTTTATTCGGAACTTTTACCATTGATGGGATATATGATGTTAGTTTTTATTATTGTCCAGATTATTGATAATGTATTGTTTCAACCTTTGATTTTTGGCAAATCAGTAAAAGCACATCCCCTTGAAGTTTTCCTTGTAATTTTAATTACAGCGACTTTGTTCGGACCATTTGCTATGATAATTGCAATTCCTGCTTATACTGTGATAAGGGTTTTTGGAAAGGAGTTTTTTTACCGGTATAAACTGGTTAAAAAACTAACTGAGCATATTGATTAGATAAGAAGTACTTAAAGTGAAACTAAAGTTTGAAGTGCCTAAAGTTGAGAAGAGAAGAGTAAGAAGTACTTAAAGTGAGCTAAAGTTGAGTAGGTGAGTAAGGAAGAGCAAAGTGCTGAATCCAGCGACCACTCAACCACTCAACTTACTCAACCACTTACCTCCTAATTTCCCAATCCACCCGGTAACAGATATAAGGATATACGCGAGAATAATTGCCGGTATTGCAATAACTTTCAAAATGATCAGTAAAGCAAAGGAAATAAGCAGGAAAACATACCTGGTTATGTTATTTGCGAACTTATAATCTTTGAATTTAAGTGAAAACATGGGTATTTTAGAAACTAACAGAAGCGATAGTACAATGGTTGATACGAATAACAGATAAGGATTTAAAATAAATTGCCTTAGATTATCAGGATGTTCAGGAGAAAAGATCACCAGCCCAACTGATGCGATTAAGATAGCATTTGCCGGAGTGGGCAGTCCTGAGAAAGTATAGTTCTGGTCAGGATCAGTATTAAATTTAGCAAGTCTATATCCTGATGCTACTGCAATAAGGATTGCTGAAAATAAAATTATTATTTCATGCCAGGCAGCAGTCTCAACAGCAAATCCGGACTGATGGATAAGGAAAGAATATTTAATATAGTGAAACATTAGCAGGGCGGGAGCAATCCCGAAACTAACCATATCTGCAAGTGAATCAAGTTGTTTTCCTACATCGGAATATGCATTAAGGATACGGGCAGAAAGACCGTCAAGAAAGTCAAAAACAGCCGCCAGGAGAATAAGGCAAAAGGCAGGAATTATTTTTCCTTCTATCATAAATATAATACTTAGTATCCCACAGATCATATTTAATGATGTGATGAAGTTGGGAATATGTTTTAATATCGGGTTTTTAGGAACCATATAAAGAGAACTTTTAAGTGAAATTGTTTTTTATACCCAAAAATAGGATATATTCCATAAACAGAGCTTTTTTTTCACGAATTCCGGAATTTCTTTTTAATTCAGTGCAAGTTGAGTATTTTTATTTCCTGATTAAATAAGTATTCGTATGTCTGAGGAAATGACAAATATAAAAATTGCTGTAGATTTTGATGGTACAATAGTTGAACATCTGTATCCGGAAATTGGAAAAGAAAAACTTTTTGCCTTTGAAACTTTGCGTGAGATGCAAAAAAGGGGTTTTAAACTAATTTTATGGACGGTTCGTTCCGGCAACGAGTTGGAGGAAGCCGTTGAATTTTGCAGAAACAAAGGAGTGGAATTTTATGCTGTAAATAAGAATTATCCCGAAGAGGTGATAGATGAAAACCTTGTACGGAAAATAGAGGTCGATATTTATATTGATGATAGGAATGTGGGTGGTTTTCCGGGATGGAGTACAATATGGCAGATGCTCAATCCTGATGATAAGGTTTTAATATCCCAAAAAGGGAAGAGAATACCCGGATACGGAAATCGGGGGATATCCTGGTTAAGAAAATTGTTTGGAAAAAATACCAGCATCTCTTTTGTATTGTGGTTTATGATCATGGGAATACTTGGTGCCGGGTGTGCAGGCAATGGTTCTTCATCCGGTGCAAAACCTGAGAGTATAAAAAGTAAGGGGGAATTGAAGCAGAAAGCAAGGAAAAATATCACCCTTATCAGTCCGGTAAAAAATATGATGTTTTCTCCGGGAGAAAAGATAGAATTCAACTACCGCCTTAAAGATACAGTAAAGATTATTGATTCGGTAATATATTACGCGAGAGGAAGAAAGATTGGAATAACATACGGGGAAGATACAGGTTATTCGTGGGTGTCAGAGGGAATTAATGTTGGTCAGAATTCTTTTAACATTCGTTTTTATTTTAATGATGGAACAAGTGAAAACAGGTCGATAACAATCAGGTTTAAATCAGATATTGTTCCGGATAATTACGGATACAGGATAAAGAATGTATTTCCACATGACCCCGGAGCCTATACACAGGGACTGGCATATCATGATGGATGGCTGTATGAAGGAACCGGGCAGCGCGGGAGATCATCACTTAGAAAGATAAAGCTTACAACCGGTGAGATTATTGGAACACTTGGTCTTGCCCCAGAACTGTTTGGTGAAGGTGTTTGTGTTTTTAATGATAAGATCATTCAACTTACCTGGACATCCCGGGTTGGATTTGTATATGACCTTGCCACCTTTAAACTTATCAAGAAAATAAATTATCCAACACAAGGCTGGGGATTAACAACTGATGGTAAACAATTGATAATGAGTGATGGATCTGAAAAGATATACTTTCTTGAACCGGATTATTTTACTGAACAGGCACGAATTGAAGTGTATGACAATGATGGTCCGGTTATGAATCTGAATGAACTGGAATATATAAACGGGGAGATATGGGCTAATGTTTACCAGACTGATAAGATTGTAAGGGTTGATCCTGAGACAGGCAAAGTTCTTGCCTGGATTAATCTTAGCGGGTTATTGATACAAAAAAAATATCATCACAAAGCAGATGTGCTTAATGGTATTGCTTACGATGAAATAAATAAAAGACTTTTTGTGACAGGCAAAATGTGGCCTGAATTATTTCATATTGAACTGGTACCGCTTCAACGATAACTCCCTACTCCCCACTTCTTACTTCTTCACACACCTCTTCCTACTACCTACTAATTACTACTTACTTCTTACTATACCTTGCACCCTGCAATGATCTGAACGGTTCTGGGAACAATATCAAACTCTATAGGTGAGTGTCCCAGTGATTCTCCATCCACTTCAAGGTGGATTTCCGGTTCTGAATCAATGGTGATCTTCTTAGCGGTGTATGATTCCACTTTTGGGTGATCAAGAATAGTACCGTCATAAAGTCTCTTAAGGCTGCGGATTATTTCTCCTTTACGCATCTTTTTTATTACAGTCAGATCAAATAACCCGTCATCCGGAATGGCATTGGGTGTTTGCATCATCCCGCCTCCGGTATATTTGCCAATTCCAATACTTATTGTAAATGTTTCGTTTTTTATATGTTGTTCGTCAACAGTTATTTCGGTAATAGTAAATTTATAATAAAACAGGTTAGTGAGAATATTCCAGAAATAAAGAAATACTCCTTTCCTTCCTTTATCCTTTTGCCGGTTTGCTTTTTCTACAACCAGGGCATCAAATCCTAACCCGGCAATGTTTATGAAATACCTGGATTCTCTTTTTTCACCGGTATAATATTTTACTATTCCGGCATCCTGCATAAATGTGGAGCATTTTTTAAGGGTGGATATTGCTTCGGCATAATCAACAGGGACATTAAACATTCTTCCCCAGTCATTTCCGGTCCCCACGGTTATCATACCGAGAATGATTTCTGAAACAGGTACTTTTTTCTGTCCAAAAACACCATTCACCACTTCATTCATGGTTCCATCACCTCCCACAACAATTATTTTTCGATAACCATTTTCAATATTTTCGCGGGTAAGCTTAATTGCATGGCGTCTTTGCTGTGTAAAAACAGAATCAAATGTAAAACCTTCTTTTATTAATAAACCGGAGATCTTATCCCAGTCTTTTTTTCCTTTACCCTTCCCTGCATTGGGATTTACAATAACAAGATATTTCTCATTTTGATTGAATACAGACATTTTTTTTGGTTTTCTAAATTTTAGCCTTAGCCTCAGCCTTAGCCTTCTTCTTATTCCGGCGCTAATTAACCTAAAATATTCTTTACTCTGCAAAAATATGGGTAAATTTTATCTGATATATCCGGAAAAATGGTTGTAACTCTTATTTTTTTGAAGATCAATGCATAAAAAATGTTTTCAACAGAACTGTTAATAAATTGTTCATAACTGGTTAAGAAATGTTCAAAATTCAGGATTAGAAAAAAAAACTTAAGACAAGTAAACCTTTAAATTTGACCATTTTCTTTTTAAATCGAGTATTAATAATTATAACACTGATAATCAATATATGGCAAAAATTATTTCAATTGCAAATCAAAAAGGGGGAGTTGGAAAAACAACAACAACAATAAACCTGGCTGCAAGTCTGGCTACTTTAGAGAATAAAGTGCTGATTATTGATAATGATCCCCAGGCAAACGCCACATCAGGTATCGGTTTGGATATTAAAAAAATTAAGACAGGTATTTATGAATGTCTTATTGATGATGTAAACCCCGGAAATATTATTTTAAACACTGAAATTGAGAATTTGGATATCATTCCATCACATATTGATTTGGTAGGTGCTGAAATAGAATTGTTAAATATGCCCAACAGGGATAAAATGCTAAAGAAGGTTATAGAAAAGATACCTGATAAATATGATTTTATATTTATTGATTGCTCACCCTCCCTGGGGCTACTCACTGTTAATGCTCTTTCTGCTTCCGATTCGGTTATAATTCCTGTGCAATGTGAATATTTTGCTCTTGAAGGTTTGGGTAAACTCTTAAATACCATCAAAATTATTCAAACCAGGTTAAATAAAGATCTTGCAATTGAAGGTTTTCTTCTAACAATGTATGATTCAAGATTGCGCCTCGCTAATCAGGTTGTGGATGAAGTTAAATTGCATTTTCAGCAGATGGTATTTGAAACCATTATCCAGAGGAATGTTAAACTGAGTGAAGCGCCTAGTTTTGGAAAACCTGCTATTTTGTATGATGCAAGCTCAAGAGGTTCAGTTAACTTCCTGAATCTCGCTCGTGAGATCATGCAAAAGAATAACAAAACAAAAATTAAGAATTCTGAAAAAGTAATGGAGTAGAATAAAATAAATATTCCTGTTTAATGAGATGTTAATATGGTAAGAAAAAATGCACTTGGAAGAGGTTTGGGAGCATTAATTGATGATGCTGACATAGAAAAGTATGAGAATATTGGTTCAATTTCAGATATTAATATTGATCTGATAGAAACAAATCCCTACCAGCCAAGATCAAAATTCGATGAGGAAGGATTAAATGAACTAGCTTCATCTATTAAGGAACTTGGAATAATACAACCTATTACTGTCAGGAAGCTGGCCGATGGCAGATTCCAGCTTATTACCGGTGAAAGGCGCTACAGGGCTGCAATAATCGCCGGATTGAAAAAAATGCCTGCCTATTTTAGAACTGCTGATGACCAGGCTATGCTGGAACTGGCTCTGGTTGAAAATATTCAACGTGAAGATCTTGATTCTGTTGAAATTGCTATCAGTTATCAGAGACTTATCGAAGAGTGTCGGCTTACACAGGAAAATCTGAGTGACAGGGTTGGAAGAAAAAGATCAACAATCTCAAATTATCTTCGTTTACTGAAATTACCTGCCGAAATACAATTAGGTATCAGGGAGAAAAAGTTGTCGATGGGACATGCCCGTACTCTTATTAATATTGAAGACCCTAAAACCCAGATAAAAGTTTTCTACAGGGTTATTGATGAGGAACTTTCTGTGCGAAAAACAGAGGAATTTGTTCGTCAGATGAACAGGGATGCAAACAAAGATACTTCTAAGAATGAACGTAAGCAGAAAATAAATGAAGATTTTCAAGAGCTTTCTCAGCATCTTTCTGAATTTTTTGATGCTCAGGTTCAATTCAGAGTGAATGAAAACGGGAAAGGAAAAATCGTTATCCCGTTTGATAACACCGAAGAGATGGAGCGGATTATTGGGATATTAGATCAACATAAGGGTTAATTTCTCTATATTTGCTCACAATTGAACACTTTGAGCAAATACAGGAAGAAAATTGAATCAAAAGACATTCTTTATAAAAATATTTTCTACACTTTTTCTTTTTCTAGTCCTTTCCGGATCATATAGTGCATTCTCACAAATGAAGGAGAAAAATGCTAAAATTAGCCCGGCAGATTCTTCCGTACTGGAATCTCATTCACCAGCTAAAGCATCCCTCTATTCAGCAATTTTACCCGGATTAGGACAGTTCTATAATAAAAAATACTGGAAAGTACCTCTTGTATATGCAGGTTTTGGCACACTTGGATATTTTGTCACATTTAACCAGACAGGATATTCCAGGTATAAGAATGCTTACATTGATTTTACTGATAAACTTCCTGAAACTCAACGCTATTTGGACATTATTGGTGGAAATCTCAATCCGGCTGATTTTGACCCGGTTCTTCACCCTGATACATACGATCCTCAGCAGGAACAGTGGTTCAGTGAACAGCTTACGAATAATATGGACTTTTACCGCAGAAACCGTGACCTGTCATATATCGGACTGGTTGGCTGGTACCTTTTGAATATTGTGGATGCTACGGTTGATGCTCATTTATTTGATTATGATATTGGTGATGATCTGTCTATGAAAATCGAACCGCGACTATTATATTCAGGTAGAAATGCGAATACATTAGGTCTGCAGATTAGTATTGCATTTTGAGGTTTTTGTTATCTTTGACGCCAGTTTTGGAAGAAAGTCAGCAGTCGGCAGTCGGCAGTCGGCAACTCGTAAGTCATAAACATTGAAGTTTCAATACAATAAATTATAGAAAAAAGGGGAAATGAAGATATTACTGTACATAGTTTTATTGGCTTGCGTGGCGATGCCGGTTGAGGTTTACGGACAGAGAGATACTACTGTTTTAGATGAGGAGGTATGGGATACCGGTTTTGACAAGAACCTTGATAGCCTTATGCAGTTATGGTATGTGAGGAATGCAGTTACTCCTGATAGTCTTAAACTGCCTGTGGCACTGGAAAATGATATAATAATTCCTGAGTATCCGGATTCAGTTTATATTGAAAGACTTAGCAGGATACCCTCGGTATTACCACTTACCTACAATAATATTGTAAGAAATTATATTCATGTTTATACTAAAAAACGAAGAGACCGGCTGGAAGTAATGCTGGGACTTGCTGATTATTACTTCCCGGTTTTTGAGGAGATATTTGATTTCTACGGACTCCCTCCTGAACTAAAGTATCTTGCAGTAATTGAATCTGCACTTAATCCCCGGGCTGTATCCAGGGTCGGTGCAACCGGGATGTGGCAGTTTATGTTTGGAACAGCAAAGGCTTACGGTTTAATTGTAAATTCAACAGTTGATGAAAGAAGGGATCCGGTAAAATCAACACATGCTGCTGCCAGGTATTTAAGAGATCTGCATAATATTTATAATGACTGGACTCTTGTTATCGCTGCATATAACTGCGGTCCGGGAAATGTGAACAAAGCAATCCGCCGTTCGGGAAGAAAAAAGAGTTATTGGGACCTGTATTATTATTTACCCCGTGAAACACGTGGATATGTACCTGCTTATATTGCGGCTACTTACGCAATGAATTACTATGATGAGCATAATTTGTCACCCCGGTCAATAAGTCTTCCTCTTGCCGCAGATACCATAATGATCAATGATAATCTGCATCTTAAACAAGTGTCAGAAGTTCTTCAGGTACCTGTAAAACTGCTTAGAGATATGAATCCACAATATAAGAGAGATATTATTCCGGGTAAAAGCAGAAGTTTTGCCCTTAAGATACCGGTAAATCATACATTGGATTTTATTTCACTTCAGGATTCCATCTTTGCGTATAAAGATTCAATATTCTTTAATCCATCAAATACAATTATTAATCCTACCCGGTCAAGATATGTCCCTCAGGCACCTGCCGGCAGAACAAAGTTGTATTATACCGTTAAATCAGGAGATACACCGGGTCATATTTCAGAATGGTATCATGTTGGATTATCAGACTTGCGTTACTGGAACGGGATAAGGAATATTATCCGGGTTGGCCGGAAACTGGTGGTTTATGTGCCTCCTTCAAAAGCTGAGAAGTACAGGAAAATTAATTCCATGTCTTTTGCCGAAAAGCAAAGAAGCATTGGAAAAAGTGTTCCCGTGCAGGCAAAGGCACAGACTGATAATTCTATTCCGGATGATCAGGATTATGTATACTACAAGGTCAGGTATGGTGATAGTATCTGGGAAATTGCCCGTAAATTTCCCGGTGTGACTCAATCAGAAATCCTCCGGCTTAACAAACTGAGCAATTCTGACAAAATCCACCCAGGACAACGCCTCAAAATCAAAAAGAAAGGCTAATACCTCATCACCTCATCACCTCATTACCTCATCACCACATTACCTCATCACCTCATCACTTCATTACCTCATCACCTCATTACCTCATCACCTCATTACCTCATCACTTCATCACCTCTTTTCCCTCCATTTCCATTTTTCCATAAATTTCCCGATATTGTGATAAGCATAAATTCATTGATCCGGGATGAAACCTATACGGGTATTTTTGTTTATTTTGGTGGTTTTCGCTTTATTGTTTGCTGTTTCCTATATCTACCATGAAACAGATGCTTTGCCGGATAGTAAGTCCTCTTTTTATATCCCGCATTATTCATCTGCTTTTTCATTCCTGAAAGAAAGATCATTACTTAGGACTGCTTCTGATACGATCGAGGTTTCATCTTCTGAGAAATATGATCAGGGTAACGCATTGATTACTAAAGCCAATGAACTGCTTTCTGAGACGGAACAGGAAAAAAATGAAGCAACTCATTTCCAGTCAATTGAATATCCTCCGGGTAAGGATTCAGTGCTTAACCACTTTTTTAATGAGCTTATTGAAATACGTGATAAAAATGGATCTGCAAGAATATTACACTACGGGGATTCACAGATCGAGGGTGACAGGATAACTTCATTTATACGGGAATACCTTCAGAATGAGTTTGGGGGGAAAGGTCCGGGATTGTTATTGCCTGGTATGGTAGTTCCTATAACAGTGTCAGTAAACACGAAAAGCTCAAAAAACTGGAAATTATTTACCTGGAAAAGCTTCAAAGATTCTATAATAAACCATAACAAACTTGGAGTAATGCTTCAATTCTCCGGTTTTACAAACCCTACCCATTCCGGACCGGTTGATACTTTAGCGAAGATTGCTAGTTTCAATATCCGTCCCTCATCTGTTTGTCTGGCACATGCAAAGTCATATGATCTCTGTAAGATATTTTATGGTAATAATAAGTTTCCGGTAAACCTTCAAATTAAAAGCAACGGATCACCGGTAACGACTGATACTCTTAAAACAATAACCACCGGTTATATTTCAAAAACCTACAAGCTTGAATCACCTGAACAGGTGGAATTTATTTCCGGGGGAGCTGCTAGTCCTGATCTGTACGGCATCGCACTGGATGGTAGTTATGGTGTGGCAATGGATAATATCCCTTTACGTGGCAGTGCCGGTCTGGAATTTACCCAAACCGATCGTGCTATGTTAAAAAATATGTATAATGATTTGAATGTCAGTCTGGTAATGCTGCAGTTCGGGGTTAATGTTGCTCCAAATATAGTGGAGAGTTATTCTTTCTATGAGCGTGCGTTATACAGGCAATTAAAATTACTTAAGCAGATAAAACCTGATCTGAGTATAATTGTGATGGGCATCTCTGATATGGCAAGAAAAGAGAATGACAGGGTAATTTCTTATCCAAATCTTGAAAAAATTCGTAATGCACAAAAAAATGCTGCTTTCAGAGCAGGTTGTGCCTTCTGGGATAGTTACGAAGCAATGGGAGGGAGGAATTCCATAGCCGTTTGGGCATTTAGCGATCCGCCCCTGGCAAGAAAGGATTTTGTACATCTTACATATAAAGGTTCGAATAAATTGGCTGAAATGTTCCTGAACTCACTAATGAAAGATTTCAGAAAATATGAGATATTATATAAAACAGAAAATGTGGGGAATGGTGAAATAACCCGGTAAGTTGGAGTTGTCAAACTTTTTACTTTTAACCTTTAACTTTTAACTTGACTTTAGTCTCAATCTTATATGGAATCCCTCGAGCAACTGTTTAAATATTCCGCTGAATTGCCTCTTCTGTTCACCCAGATGAGGTTCTGGATTTTTTTCGCCGTGCTGCTCCTGGGCTATTCTGTGCTTTACAGACCAAATATCTGGCGAAGCACATACCTTCTGGTACTTAGCCTGTTATTTTACTATAAATCGGGCGGGTACTTTTTTTCATTATTGATCTTATCCACTGTAACTGATTATACCCTGGGTAATTTGATATACAGATCAAGATCCGGTGGGTGGAGAAAGTTTTATGTTTTTTGCAGTCTCCTGGTTAATCTTGGTGTGCTTGCCTATTTTAAGTATGCCTATTTTTTTACAGATGTTCTGAATTCTGTTTTCCAAACCGATTACCAGGTTGTTAATCTATTGGCTGTGTGGACTAATAATCTTTCAGGTAGTCATTTCGATATTTCGAATATCATCCTGCCGGTAGGGATATCATTCTATACATTCCAAACAATCAGTTACACCATGGATGTTTACCGTGGGAAAGTAAAACCTGTAAAGAGTATTATTGATTTTGGCTTTTATGTTTCATTTTTCCCGCAACTCGTAGCAGGTCCAATTGTACGGGCTGCCGTATTTGTCCCACAGATATACAGGAAATATAAACTTACTATTCAGGAGATGAGTCATGCTGTGTTTCTTATCCTGAGCGGACTGGTAAAAAAAATGCTTATTTCCGATTATATCTCAATAAATTTTGTTGACCGTATATTTGATGCTCCCGCTGCTTATTCCGGGTTTGAGAACCTGATGGGAATATATGGCTATTCTCTGCAGATCTATTGTGATTTTTCGGGCTATACTGACATTGCAATAGGTGTAGGTCTGCTTCTGGGATTCAGGCTGCCGGTGAACTTCAATTCACCATACAAGGCATCAAATATCTCCGGCTTCTGGAAAAGATGGCATATCTCATTATCCTCCTGGCTTAGAGATTATCTGTATATCCCGCTGGGAGGAAACCGCAAAGGGAGAACCAGGATGCATATGAATATTCTTGTTACCATGTTATTGGGAGGATTATGGCATGGTGCTAACATGAGATTTATTATTTGGGGCGGATTGCATGGTCTCGGACTGGTTTTGCATAAAATATGGCAAAGAATAATTCCACACAGTAAAAAACCTTCCCGGCTACAACGGTTTATCTCAATTATTGTAACATTCCATTTTGTAACATTCCTTTGGATATTCTTCAGAGCTGAAGATATGTTCAGGGCAAATCAAATGCTTCATCAGATTGCATATAACTTCAGATTATCACTTGTTCCTGAAATGTTTTCTTCATATGCCTTGATCTTTGGTATTATTATCGCCGGTTTTGTTCTGCACTGGCTCCCTTCACGTGTCAAAGAAACATACCGTGGATGGTTTATAAAAATGCCTGTTTACCTGAAAGTATTAATTGTTGTAATCATAGTCCTTATCATCTTCCAGGCAAAATCATCTGTTATCCAGCCATTTATTTATTTCCGGTTCTAGTAAAAATATACCTCCGGCAAAGTTTTCTCTGCATCTTTGCAATTCGGCGGCTATTTTAAAAGAATTAACCGCAAAGTACGCTAAGAATGCGCCAAGAACGCAAAGAAAAAAGAGCATTAAAAAAATCTAATATTTAAATATCCTTAGCGAACTTTGCGCCTTCTTTGCGATCTCTGCGGTTAGTTTTCTTCACTGCAACACTGCAACACAATTTATCCCCAAACATTCCAAATACTCCCCGGTTTTCTATATATTTAGCTCCTAATCCTGATATACGATATGAAGCTATTATCTGTAATTATTCCGGCATATAATGAAGAAGCAACTGTTTACCAGATCCTTGAGCGTGTTGTACAATCAAAAACAGAGGGAGTTGAACTGGAGATCATTGTTGTTGATGATTGTTCAACAGATCAAACAGTTACCAAGGTGGAATTGTTCAGGAATGATTTTCCTGATGTTGATCTTAAACTTATTAAACTAGAAAAGAATTCAGGTAAAGGGGCTGCCATCCACCGTGGTATAAAAGAAGCCGTGAGCGACTTTATTATAATCCAGGATGCTGATCTTGAGTACCATCCCCGTGATTATGAAAAACTACTGCAGCCAGTTCTTGAAGATAAAGCCGATGTAGTTTACGGCTCAAGGTTCCAGGGATCAGCCCCGCACCGCGTGTTATTCTTTTGGCACTCACTGGGAAATAAATTCCTTACTTTATTATCTAACCTGTTTACCAATCTTAACCTCACCGATATGGAAACATGCTACAAGCTGTTCCGGTCGGATATAATAAAAAAGCTCTATCTGAAAGAAAAACGGTTTGGTTTTGAACCTGAAGTGACTGCCAAAGTTTCCCGGATATCGGGAATAAGAATTTATGAAGTAGGGATATCTTATTACGGGCGGAGATATTTTGAAGGGAAAAAGATAAAATGGAAAGATGGAGCCAGGGCTGTATATTGTATCTTAAAATATAACCTTTTCAGCAGACGGATTGAAAAATAGAATTTGCTATGCTGAAATCAGAAAAATTCCAATATTTTATTCTTTTGTTATCTCTTCTGATCCTGATATTTATTCCGGTTGCTTTATCGGACGGAATGTACGGGGGGGCAGACAATATTGCCCATTTTAGAATATCAAAATATGCATTTATCTATCCCCACCTTTTCCTTGACCATTGGGGCAAGCCCTTGTTTACATTGTTAAGCTCTCCTTTTTCACAGTTTGGGTTTAACGGACTTCGCTTCTTTAATGTGTTGACAGGCATTCTCGCAGCTTACCTGTCATTCCGCGTAGCAAAGGAGTTGAAAATTGAAAATCCCGTAACAGTGGTCTTTTTTGTGGTTTTCTCCCCGCTTTTTTTTCGCCTTTTCTTCTCAGGTCTTACAGAGATACTGTTCAGCTTTGTACTGATACTTGCTATCTTCTTTTTTATCCGGAATAAATTTCTTTTTTCAACTCTTGTTATTTCCTTCCTGCCGTTTGTAAGAACCGAGGGTATTATATTCTTTGCACTATGGCTGGTTCTTCTGGGCTTCAATAAAAAATGGAAAATAATCCCGTTACTTTTTTCGGGAACGCTGATATACAGCTTGATTGGCTGGAGCTATTACGGGGATATTCTCTGGGTTTTCCATAAAATGCCATACACGGGAGCCGGCAATATTTACGGTCATGGTGAACTATTGCATTTTGTTAATTCGGCAGACCATATTATCGGTATCCCGTTGATAATTCTATTCCTGTTCGGGCTGGTAAGCTACGTACGAAGTTTCATAAAAAATGAATTCAAATCGGTTAAACAGGTAAATGAAGTTTTCCTGGTTTTTGGAGGACTGGCAATATATTTTTTTGCACATTCTTATGTCTGGTGGAAAGGGATAGGCGGATCCCTCGGACTTGTCAGGGTGATGGCATGTGTCATTCCTTTGGCAGCCATTATCGCCGCCCGGGGTGCTCATCTTCTGACTGATATGTTGCATAAAAAAAGGATATTTCAATCTTTGCTTCCGGTGCTTCTCGTGCTGATCGTTACTACAACTACCCTTTTCGGGATAAAAATTCCGGTGAAAGCCGGAAGGCAGGAGATAGTGTTAGGTGAAGCTGCCGAATGGGTGAAAGGATCAGAATATTTTCATCGTAAGATATATTATTACGACCTATATTTCCTTCACCGGCTTGGGATTGATCCATACGACCAGGAGAGATGTTTTGAGAAATTGCCTGACAATGAATTTCCGGGGAAGAATGTTCCTGCGGGAAGTATTGTTCAGTGGGATGCACATTACGGACCCAATGAAGGAAGAATGCCTCTTGAACGGTTGCTGGAGAATGATCAGTTACGTCTGCTCAAGGTGTTCAAACCCGCGGAGCCTTTTGAAGTGCTGGGCGGGAATGAATATGCTGTATATTTGTTCGAGAAAAATTAACATCTGAATGATCAGAACAACCATATATCCAAAGATCTCAATCTTTCTTATTGTTATTGTAGCCGGGTGGTACGGAATACAAGTGGCTAAATGGCGGTCGAATGAGATCATTAACCATGATGCGGTTTCATATTACGCCTATCTGCCGGCAGCTTTTATATATCATGATCTCAGTTTTGAATTTACCAACAATCTGCCTGAAGATTTTGAAGGAAGGATATGGACCCACTCCGCAAAAAATGGCAACCAGGTCCTGAAAATGACCATGGGTAATTCTTTACTGTGGACACCATTTTTCCTGGCGGCTCATGGCTATACCCATGTTTCGGAATACCGGTCTGATGGCTACTCACTCCCATACAGTATCGCGATATTTATTGCCGGGTTATTTTACCTGGCTATAGGTTTAATATTCCTGAATAAAACATTAAAATTTTATTTCAATGATCTGACCATTGCGTTGGTCCTGATCCTGCTGGTTTTTGGCACCAACCTGTTGCATTATGCTGTTATTGAACCCGGGATGTCGCATGTTTACAGTTTCTGCCT
>JAUXED010000046.1 GCA_030618105.1 Bacteroidota bacterium
TATGAGTTTGTTTTCTCTGTAGAAAAATATTTTTATGATACTACATCAATTTGTATTAAATTGAAATCAATAAGTGAAGATTATTTTAAATATCTCGCAACATGTTATAAACATATGGATGCAAACTGGGATCCTTTTATGGAAAAAATAAGTGTTTATAGTAATGTTGAAGGTGGAGTAGGGATATTTGGCGGATATAGCTTAGCTACTGATACGATAGTTGTTTATGGTGAAGGGATATACAAATGAGAACCTCTTATCATATAACAACCAGTTTTTTTTTGTTTATTTTCCTGATATGGGGAGAGCTTACAGCCCAGGAATATCCTGTAGACCATTGGGAAACAGTTGTTTATGACCATCAAATATGGAAGTACTTTGTTGGCACATATGAACCGGACACATCATGGAGGTGCCTTTCATTTAATGATGATAATTGGCTTCAGGGACAAGGAGGGATTGGTTATGGTGATGATGATGACGGAACTGATATTTCTGATACCCCTGATTTTGAGCCACCCCTGTCACTATATCTGAGAAAAAAGTTTGAGATATTTGATACGGCAAAAATTTCTAATTTTACTCTAAATGTTGATTATGACGATGCGTTTGTGGCATATATTAACAATATCGAAATTGCCAGAGCAAATATTGGAATTGCCGGAGATCACCCTGCCTATAATCAGACTTCGTACGATTACAGAGAAGCACAAATGTATCAGGGTCTTGACCCCGAATATTTTACTTGTAGTACAAATATAAAGGACATTCTTGTTGAAGGAGAAAACATTCTGGCGGTCCAGGTGCATAATTTCAACAATACCTCATCGGATATGACCTCCAGAGTTTTTTTATCAGTGGGTATTAATGATACGAATACATATTATGGTGAAACCCCTTCCTGGTTTCAACCCCCTGTTGCATTTACATCATCAATCCTCCCCATCGTGTTTATTAACACTCAGGGTTTACCAATTGTAGATGATCCCAGGATATTCGTAAATATGGCTATTATTGATAATGGTCCGGGACAAAGGAACAACATTAACGATCCTTTCAATGGTTATGAAGGTAAAATAAGTATTGAACTCAGAGGATCATCAACTCTATGGTTTCCAAAAAAATCCTACTTATTTGAAACACAGGATAATGAGGGACAGAATAATAATGTTCCCTTATTAGGTATGGCTGAGGAAAACGACTGGATATTATATGCCCCATTTTCCGATAAAAGCCTTATCAGGAATGTATTGACATATGAGCTTGGAAACAAAATGGGAAATTGGGCACCACATACCCGATTCTGTGAACTGGTTCTGAATGGCAGTTACCAGGGAGTATATATTCTGATGGAAAAGATAAAAAGGGACAAAAACCGTGTTGATATTGCAAAATTAACACTGACAGATATTGCCGGAGATGATGTTACAGGAGGATACATAATCAGGATCGATAAAACCGATCAGCCGGATATTTTGGGATGGACCTCTTATCCGGATCCTGCCCCACCATATGCCGATTATTCGCCCTTGTTTTACCAATATTACTATCCTAAAGGAAAAGATATTGTCCCTGAGCAGGAAGCTTATATCCAGGAGTTTATGCTGGAGTTTGAGACCGCTATGAATAGCAGCAATTTTAAGGATCCTGTTTACGGTTATAATAAATATCTTGATATTAATTCATTTGTTGACCACTTTATTGTAAGAGAATTAGCAAAAGAAATAGATAGTTATAAATTCAGCACTTTTATGTATAAAAAAAAGGATAGTAACGGGGGGAAGCTTTATATCGGTCCTGTCTGGGATTTTAATCTGGGATATGGAAATGTTAACTATGGAGACAGTGAGAGGGCTTGGGAAACCGATGGGTGGATCTATGATAAGTGGGGGAGAATTTATTGGTGGAGAAGATTATTTGAGGATACCTCAGTATTGAATCTGCTCAAATGCCGGTGGGAATTTTTACGACAAGGAGCATTTCATAACGATTCGGTACAGATGATTTTCGACTCGCTGGATGTTTATCTGGATGAGGCGCAGGAGAGGAATTTCAATAAATGGAAAATCCTGGGCAATTATGTATGGCCAAATTATTTTGTTGGTAATACCTGGCAGGAAGAAATGTCGTATCTGAATAACTGGGTTCTTAACCGCTTATCGTGGATGGATGCAAATATGCCCGGTATTTGCGATTCATCAGGTATAAATAATATATCTTCTGAAACATATATTAATGTTTACCCTAATCCGTTCAGCGATAATATAACTTTCCGGATACGCTCACCTGAAGAGGGCATTCTGAATATCCGTATTTTCGATCTTCTTGGCAGAAAAGTCCATGTTCTTTCAGCAACCATTTTAGCTTCAGTAGAGAAGGATATACAATGGAATGCTAACTCAGAAACTGATACACCTTCAGGTATATATTTATTTGTTATTGAAATAAATGGAAGACAGGTAGATTCCGGAAGGATAGTGAAATATTAATCCTGCATAGTTTAAAGCCAAATCGAATAAATATGTACACTTAATGATGATTATGAAAGGGATACAATTATTTCAGATACATTACAATATATTATGGATTTTGAAAGTAATAACCCTTCAGTAGTAAAACATTTGTGGTGAAGAATAAACAAATAAATCGCTTTGGTAAAATTTTCATATTTATTTATGTAGATATCGAATAAGAAAATTTACCGTAGCATTATTTACTCTTAACTGGTTTTTTTGCTTCATAAAGTGATGAGTATCGTCAACAATAACCAGAGTCTCCATCGGAACATCCTTCTGAATTAACCGTTGTGCCAGATCAGTGCTTTCGCTGAAACGAACATTCCTATCATCATCAGCATGAATAATCAGTACTGGTGATGTCCATGTTTCAATCGACGAAACCGGTGAGGATTTCCATGCTGTCTCAAGTGCTTCTTTCGAATCAGGTGCACGTTCATATCTGTCAGGTATTAACCATGAGTGAGTCCGGTTAACTGTGCGATCATGTACGCCGGATATATCCACCCCTGCGGCAAAAAGATCAGAATTACGTCCTAATGCCATAGCAGTAAGGTACCCACCATAAGATCCCCCGTAAATACCTATTCTTTTTGAGTCGACAAATCGTTGTTTAGCAAGCCATTCACCGGCTGCTTTAATATCTTTATATTCTGAAGCACCACGGGTTCCTCCATCTACTGGACGGTGAAATTCATATCCATAACCTATACCCAAACGGTAATTTACTGACAACACAATGAATCCCCGGCTTGCCAGGTACTGGTTAACAGCATAAGCATTTGAATAATATGAAGAGTAATGCCATCCCAGAAGCATTTGCCGGGGAGGTCCTCCATGTACATATATTACTGCCGGCTTTTTCACCGGACCTCCCATTGGTTTAAAAAGGGTTCCATGTATAGTTACACCATCTTCGGCTTTGAAAATTACCTGCGTGGGTGTAATAAGATGTTTTTCCGGGAAATTTTCCGGCAGCCTTTCTTCAGCAAGTAGTATAGTGCTTCTATCTTTCAAGTCCATTTTAACAGGCATGGGAGGTTGTTGGGAAGTGGCACTTATATATACCAGAGAAGAACCATCTGGGGTAATAACCGGTGTCCATTCCAGTCCATCTCCCGGAGTCATAACCTCCATCTCCGGCTTGTCAACCGGTACGCGTACGATATGCCTGCGGTCTATATCAAGCGCATCCGGTCCTGTATTGCCTGCAAATACAAGCCATTTTCCATCTGAACTCAGGTTGATATATTCTGCCATGAAATTCCCCGGTGTCAGGAGTAATGGATCACCACCTTCTTCAGGAATACTATAAAGGTGAGGCCAACCGTCATGGTATGAGAGAAATATTATTCTTCCTTCAGCTGCCCAATGAAGATTTGTACGTCCCTGGGTTGAAGGTATTGAACCACGAAGTGTTTCCGGTGCTTTCCAGATTTGTTTTGCGGTACCTCCTGAAAATTCATATGTCATTATCATCCAGGGTGAATGATGTGCTTCAAGTACTGGCTTTGGTGATCCTCCTCTGCCAGGTTGCCTAATAAAAGTAATGTGCGTTCCATCTGGTGACCACCTGGGCGAACCATCCCGGTTGAAAGATGGGTCAATCCAGCTAACAGGTGTTTCATTATCTGTATATATCCCGATAAAAGAATGATCCTGCCTGTTTGACACAAAGGCTATCCTGCTTCCATCAGGAGACCAAACGGGCGAGCTATTTCTGCCTCTCGCAGTAAACAATTTTTCAGATTTGGTACTGCCATCTATTGCAATCTTCCATATCTGACCTGATTTAATAAAGGCAATATAATCACTATTTGGTGAAATTACCGGATTTACTCCTTCACCAAGCAGGATTGGTTCACTGCCTTCAAAAGGAACACTCCATATTTGAACTTTAGGTGGTTCGGGTAAAAAGGAGGGATTAACAGGTAATGCATCATCCCAATTCGAACCAAAATCACCACCTCTTATATAAACCACCCAATTACCATCGAATGATACTGACACACTTGATAAACCTTGTCCATCGTCTTTTGAATAATTAGTAAGCTGCCTTGCTTTAAATTCAGGTCCTTCCGCAACAAAAATATTTCTCAACCCATTTTCATTGAACACCCAGGCAATTCTTGCCACTCCTGGGGATGAAGTAAGAGATGAAGGAAAAGGATATGACTTGATCTCCTCCATTGTAAATGGCTTATTCTGTGACTGTAACTGTATGGCAGCAGGTATAATAAAAACCAGTATTAATAAAGATAATCTGCGAAAAATTTTCAGGTAAAAACCCGACTTGGAAATTTTAAAAAACATATTCATGACATGTAATATTGATTTGTTGGAATAATAATTATTTATAAAAATATTGATAAAGGTAAATTTTGTAATCATAAATAAAATCATAGCCACAGGTTAGAAATATGAGCTTTTCTATATCATCAGGACTGATTTTTTAATATTTCACTTAACTTCTCAACAAAATAATCGGTGTTATTTTTATTGAAGCAGAGTGGAGGTTTAATTTTCAATACATTTTCATAAGGTCCGTCTGTTCCTGCAAGGATGAAATGTTGCTTTAACCTGTTATTAACCATTTCGGTAAATTTGGTATCAGGTTTTCCATCCTTGTTAATAAACTCAATACCGATAAATAATCCACTGCCTCTTATATCACCTATTTCAGAAAAATCTTTTTGGAGTGAACTTAAGGAACTTAAAAAATAGTCGCCTGTTACTTTTGCGTTTTGCATTAGTTTTTCTTCCTCAATTACTTCTAAAACAGCATTTGCAGCCTCACAAGACACCGGATTGCCACCAAATGAACTGAAAAATTCCATCCCGGTAGCAAAAGCATTAGATATTTCTTCTGTAGTAACAACAGCTGCAATAGGATGTCCATTTCCCATAGGTTTTCCAAGAATTACTAAATCGGGAATAATACCGTGCATTTCAAATCCCCAGAAATAATCGCCTAACCTGCCAAATCCTGTTTGTACTTCATCAAGAATAGTTAATATTTTGTGTTTTTCAAAAAAGGGTTTTATTGTTTTTAAATAACCCCGGGCAAGGGGCACCTGACCACCACAACCTGAAATAGGTTCGGCAATAAATGCGGCTGGTAAAATGTTGTTATTTATTAAATCTGAAATTTGTTCAGTAGCGTTTTTTGCATATCCCTCTCCTGTCCGGAATTTTCCATTGAATAGTTTTGGCAAAGGGAGTTTTGTAACACCCGGTGATATTCCTTTCCCTCCTTTACCATCAAATTTATAAGAGCTAATATCAATACCAATAATTGTGTTCCCGTGATATCCGTGTTCAAGAACAAGAAGATGGTCCCTGCTTGTATAAGTCTGTGCCATTCTAACAGCCAGGTCTGAAGCAGCACTTCCCGAATTAACGAAAAAGATCTTATTAAGTTTAGGGGGAAACCAGGCAAGAATATTTTCAATGTATTTTGTCAGGGAATCATACAAATATCTTGTGTTAGTATTTAAAAGACGTGTTTGCCTGGAAATAGCTTGTGAAATTTTAGGATGGCAATGACCAACATGCGGAATATTATTACGGGCATCCAAATAGGTATTCCCTTTGTGGTCATACATGTATTGAAATGCAGCACCGGTCATGTAAATCGGCGTTGAATAACTTAACCCAAGCGACTTTCCGGTGTTCCTTTTTCTGATTGCAAAAACATCATCGTTTTTTTTATTTAAATTTATTAACGGGTAACCAGCCGCTTTCAAAAACTGATTATTAACCTGTACAGGGTTATAACTAATCCATTTTTCGAGAAGAGCCCAAGCTGGTTTTTCGTTAATCAATATGTATTCAGTATCTTTTCCCTTTGCTTTGAATTCAGCCGAATTACAAACACTTGTGCAAAGCCTGGCAGGAATGAGATAGTAAAGCAGTTTCAATTCTTCTTCATTCAGGGGGTATAGAGTTTGATATCCCCTAATAACCTGATGGGATGCTTCAAAAGGTTTTTCTTTTCCCATCATTATGTAAGCAAGAGCTATTGCTATTTCGCATACCAGAGGGGCATAAGTAATATCCCCGAAGTCAATTACTCCTGTTATTTTTTTACCATCAGTCAGAATATTGTAATCGTTCAGGTCATTATGAATTATACTGTATCTGAGATCAGGCAATTCAGGCAAAACAAAGTGCTCAAACTGGTCAAAATAATACTCAACCAGTTTGGTTTTCGAAGGATCTGTTATGTATTTAATTTTTGACCTGTTTAACAAACAATATTGTAAATCCCAGATGAATTTCCTGCTTTCAATTTCAGCATTTCTGATCCCATCTAAAGATCTGTCTAATTCAGCAATAGATTTGCCAAAATTATAAAGCAATCCGGGAGAGTGTTTTACTTTTGATAACAGAGATCCCTCAATGGATGGCAATAACCTTGAAAAACTTTTGTCAGCATATTGATGTACTGATGTTTGTTTGCCGGAGCTATTTGCCGGAATTTTAAATGACAATTTCCCGGAAACAGCATTTATTATTTCTGTTTCGGCTTGAATTAGATCTAATTCAGAAGGATCAGTGTAATGCTTTAAAATATAATGATTATTGTCTTTATCTTTTATACGATAATTTAAGCTGCCATAACCCTCAAGTTTTTTAATTTCGGTTGGCTCTAAATCATAATGTTTTAGAAGTTCTTCCATCTTCTCAAATGATTTTTTGTATTACTTATACACAGTGTGTGTGCTTTGATCTGAAATTTCGTCTATTCTATTTTCAATATCAGATTTTTTTGAATTGTTTATCTTTCCCGAATAGTTCATCAATTGACATGACATCATAAAACAACTTTCCATACAGTTCTTCGGGTGGTAAAGTTTTTATTTCAGTCATAGTTGTTTAATTATTATGTCTGAATTTGAGTTTACCTGGTAATTCTTACCACAATGGCTAAATGAAACAGGTTCAGTTCCTTTGTTAATGATGTGCAGAATATCATGTTTTACTATTACTTCGAGCAAATTGCTTTTCCAATAAAGAGGATAGATAATCTGAGAAATTTCCTTCGGTAGTTTTGGTTCAATTCTCAATTTTCCACCAACCATACGTATCCCTCCAAAGCCACAGACAATGATTTGCCACAGCCCGCCCAGGGATGCACTATGTATTCCATGATCGGAAGATTTCATATTCATTCCCAAATCAATAGTTGCTGCCTGCCGGTACAAACTGTAAGATAATTCACGTTTGCCCAGATCATTTGCCAGGATTGAGTGTATTGAAAAGCTTAGTGATGAATCGTGTAATGTCCTGGCTTCGTAGTAATTATAATTAGCCAGCTTTACTTCAGGACTAAATTTATTTTCGAGCAGATACATCAGCATTACAACAGATGCTTGTTTTGAAACCTGCATCTTGCCTACCTGACTCAAACTATAATCCAGAAACATAGATCCTACATGCTCCTGGTTTTTATATTTGGTCAGATCAATATCCGTCAGAGTCAAATAAGTATCATCTTGCGGGATGATCCTGTTTTCATTTGGCTGAGGGAGGTAAATAAGGGGAAGCTTTTCTTCCAATTCTTTGATTTCACTTTCGAGATTCAATATAGGATCAAGCCTGGAAAAAATCTTAGGTTTTCCGTCTTTCAATAAATGATAATAATGAATTGCATTTTCGATGCACCAATAGGCGGTGTAATTCGTAAACGCATCGTTATTTACGTGCTCTTTGTATTCATCAGGGCCAATAACTTCATTGATGTGATACTGTTTTTTTTCGTTGTTCCACTGTAAACGGCTGGCCCAGAAAATTCCGGTATCCAACAGGATTTCATACCCGTATTTGTCCATAAAATCTTCATCGCCGGTTACCTGGAAATATTGCCAGATAGCAAAAGAAATATCCGAAGTGATATGCTGTTCAATAAATCCACTCCAGATTTTGGTAGATTCACCTGTTATGATATCAGCTGAACCCCAAACCGGAGTTACTTCGCCATCATCAGCCCATGCCGATTCCCATGGAAACATTGCTCCTTTATACCCGTTTTCAATGGCTTTTTTACGTGCTCCATTAATAGTATTGAAGCGATATTCCAATAAACTTCGTGCGATTTGAGGCTGGGTGAATGTAAAAAAGGGTAACATAAATAATTCAGTATCCCAGAAAGAATGCCCTTTGTAACCTTCTCCTGAAAGACCTTTGGCACCAATTCCTATCCGGTTGTCGTGTGCCGGCGTCATTATTAACAAATGATATTGTGCAAACCTTATTGCCAGCTGATTAAAATCGTCGTTACTCTCAACTTTAATGTCAATCGCATTCCATTTTTCAGCCCATATTTTTGCCGAAAGATGTTGCAGCGTGTTGTATCCCGAATCGCTGGCAGATTTAAGTTGTTCAATCGAATACTCTTTCAATAACTTCAACGATAATGATTCAAACTCTTTGTCGCGGGTAGTGTATATATTAGATATTTTTTCAAGTTTAATGGTTTGATTTATCTCCACATCTGTATTGTAAATCATAAAGACTTTTCGCCTGTCCATTTCAAAACGGGAGGTTACTTCAGCACCATCCAAAGAAACTGAGTGGGTAGTATTGTGTATAAAAGTGATTCCGGATTGCGTAGTTTGTTGCAGCATCTGCACATACTTTTTGTCGAAAATCCGCTTCTCTCCTTCGTGAAAATGCTGCGCACCGCTGTTGCTCACTTGCCCGTTGATACCGCTATCAAACTGTATTTTTGCTGATTGATTCAATGCCTTGATTTCCACTTCAGCAGCCATCAAATGCAAATTATCAAACGAAATAAAACGTTTAAAGGAAAACTGAAATGCTTTTCCCTCCTCGTTTTTCCAGGTAAATTCCCTGGTTACTTCGCCGGTTTTTAAGTTAAGTGTCCGGTGATAACCGGAAAATGTGCCTTTCTCTAATCCAAACAATTTGCCATCAATCCGGATATCTATATTTGAAACATCAGCTGCGTTCGGTAGTTCTGTAACATCGTATTCGTCAAACTTATTAAATGTACCGGATACAAACGTGTTGCGCACCTGGTTTATGTACCTTTCCTCCGTTGCCATGCGCATTCCCATATAGCCATTACCCTGGCAAAAAATGGTTTCACATTTCCCCTGAAACCGCGTATCAAAATCATTTTCTGTAACAAGCCAATTTGTAAAGGCTCCCGTGCTTTTATTATATAACATCATATTTTATCCGATTTTGGTTTTTATCTTATTACTACAAAATACTTTCTTCTGTTTCAACATCAAAGAAATGAAGCCTTTCCAAATCTATTCCTACTGTAAGTTTTTCTCCGGGTATATGTACATTCGAAGAACTGCTTCTGTAGGAATAAATGGTATCCATTCCGTTTAATCTGAAATGGTTATACGTTTCGCTTCCAACATTTTCAACTACCAGTATTTCTATCTCCACATCTGTAGATAAGCGCCTTTCTTTTTCCAGCCCTTTGTCATATACATATTCCGGGCGGAAACCCATGTCTACCCTTTTACCTAAATATCTTTCCATAGAAACCTGCAATGGCGGCGGTATAGAAATTTTCATCCCCCGGGTTACAAAATAGAGTCCTTCTTCTTTTATAATTTCACCTGACACAAAGTTCATTGCCGGACTTCCAATAAAACCTGCCACAAACTTATTTTCAGGATGCCTGAATAAATTTATCGGGGAGTCTGTTTGATATACCACTCCATCTTTCAGAATCACAATTTTATCGCCCATCGCCATAGCTTCTATCTGATCGTGGGTTACATATACCATGGTGTTTTTTAATTTGCGGTGCAAACGTTTTATTTCGGTTCGCATTTGAACACGCAATTTGGCATCGAGGTTCGATAATGGTTCATCAAACAAAAACACATCGGGTTGCCGCACTATAGCGCGTCCTATGGCTACCCGTTGGCGTTGCCCACCCGACATTTCTTTAGGTAAACGGTCAATGTATTCTGTTAATCCCAGAGTTTTTGCGGCATCCGTAACCCTCTGATAGATTTCGGCTTTTGGCATTTTTTTCAACTTTAATCCAAAAGCCATATTATCATACACAGTCATGTGCGGGTACAAGGCGTAATTCTGAAATACCATTGCAATATTTCTATCTTTCGGATGAACAGAATTCATAAGTTTGTCATTAAAAAACAGGTCACCTCCCGAAATATCTTCCAGGCCTGCAATCATTCGCAAAAGTGTGGATTTCCCACATCCCGATGGCCCTACCAATACCACAAATTCTCCTTCCTGTATTGAAACATCTATTCCTTTAATCGCATAATGATTGTTGGGATAAGTTTTCTGCAAATTTTTTATTTCGATAGTTGCCATTAGTCCTTTTTATTTTAAGATAAGTACTGATTTTTTATTGTTCGTGCCTCTGAATTATTCTTTGCCACCTGTTGAAGCAACTCCTTGTACAAAATATCTTTGAAAAATGATAAATATGATTAAAGTAGGAATAGAAACCAGGATGGTTCCTGCCATAATTGCCGGCCAATCGGTTAACAATTCATATCGCAGAGATGCCATTCCCACAGGCAGCGTAAACATTTCGCTGGTGTTGGTAGCTATTAACGGCCACAGAAACTCGTTCCACGTACCCTGAAATGTGTATATAGCTACGGCTGCCAGGGCCGGTTTTGAGTTTGGGATAAATACTTTCCAGAACATCTGAAAATAGTTACAACCATCAATCAAGGCAGCTTGCACCAAATCTTTGGGCATAGTTTCAAAGAATTGCTTCATCAGGAAGATATTAACAACAGTTATCATTCCTGGTAAAATGAGACCCGGATAAGAGTTGATCATTCTAAATTCATTGATGATCAAAAATTTTGGGATAATCAGGATAATCCCCGGAATCATCAGGCTTGCCAGCATGGCTCCGAAAATGAGATTTTTACCCCTGAATTCCAGTTTGGCAAATGTAAATCCTGCCAGGGCCGAAAAGAAAACATTGGTAACAGTCTGGCAAGCAGTAATTACGACACTGTTAAACAGCCAGATTGCAAACGGAAGATCTTTCCAGATGTAAATATAATTCCGGAGTGTCCAGCCTGAGTTTACAATTTGTCCTGGCTGATTTATCAGGTTCTTATTATCAGAAAAAGAAACAATTACGGAGAAGATAAATGGTCCCAGATAAACCATTGCTCCAAAACAGAGTATTGTTAATAATAGGATTTTCTGAATTTTAATTGCTCGCATTTTTTATCTTGATTTGAAACAATTGGAACCCTGATTGTAACGCAGGTGTCCACGATTTTAAATTTTTTTAATATGGATTTGGCGGAAAATATTTTTTTTGAATAACAGTAACTATCATTATAATCCCTGCCAGCACAATAGCAGTTGCGGCGCCATATCCTAATCTGAAATATCTAAATGCGTTCTGATATACATAAAATGACATCGTTGTAGTGGCATTATTCGGGCCACCATCGCTCATTACAAACACCTGGTCAAATACCTGAAAACACCCAATCAGACCCATTACTACAACAAAATAAGTAACCGGCCGCACCATAGGCACAGTGATATGCCAGAATTGCTGTCTTTTTGTGGCACCTTCCAGTTTAGCTGCTTCATATAATGAATTAGGAATATTTTGCAATCCGGCGAGGAAAGAAACCATAAAGTATCCGGAGGTGGTCCAGATATTCAGCATCATAATGGAAATAAGGGCTGTATGGGGATTAGTAAGCCAGTCGTTAGCTGCAAAACCAAAAATTCCCAGGATAGAATTGAGTAACCCCTCCTTGGAATAAATGGCTACAAAAATGATAGAAGTAACTACCGATGAAGTAACCGCCGGTATGTAAAAAGCAGTACGAAAAAAAGTTCTTCCGCGAATTTTCTGATTCATAACAAAGGCAAGGAACAAAGCCAGCATGGTTTGTATCGGGACTACGCCAATGGTGTACAGGACTGTATTAAGTATTGCTTTGTAGAATATTTTATCGCCAAAAATTTCGATGTAATTGTTTATATCTATAAATTTTTGTTGCGATGCCATCAATTCCCAGTCGAAAAAACTAATAACCAAAGAAAATAAAATAGGGATAAATACAAATATAGCAAGTAACATCAATGGGAAAAACAGAAAAATGTATGCCCAGAATTGTTGTTCTTTTTTAGTACTGCTATTTCTTTTCATTTTGATCTTTAATTCGTAGCCTGATACCATCTTTTATAAAACAGAACGGGTAACGATTTTATTAATTTACTTTTTTAATCTTAATGATCTCATATCATCTTCCATTTCCTTAAGTTTTTGCGGGATATCAGCTTTCTGATAAAAAATTGCCTGCATTGCAGATTGTGTGATCGAATACCAGCGTTCGTTATATTCTACCTGAAAAACCTTGGCGAAATCCACGCTTCCCATAAAGTATTTATATTCAGGATGCTTAATATAATCAAGCTGTGCAGCAACACTTTTGCGTGTAGGCATTGCAATACCGGTACTCGTCCATGCTTTCATTCCCTCTTTTCCTGTGAGGTAACTCAATAACTTCCATGTTTCTTCTTTGAGCGAATTTTCTTTTGGTGAACTATATGCAACAGTAAAAGCAATGGTTGCCATTTGTTTCCCTTTTGGCAAAAAAGCAACTTTATAATTTACGTCTGTGTACTGATCTTTGAGCTGTGGAACAAACCATCCTCCGGAAATTACCATCGCGGCACGTTTCCTGCCAAAAACCTCTTCTGTATTATTCATACTAACGTCGGTTGGGATGGTGGCAATGTTTTTTTTGTATAATCCGTAGTAATATTCCAAAGCTCCCTGAAATTCCGGTGTATTAAGAGTGAGGTTTCCGTCTTTATCCTGAAAACCGCCCATATTCTGAAACACAAAAGGCATCAGTTTATCGATAGAGGGTTCTACCACAATACCATATTGTTCTATTTTCCCATCGCCATTTGTATCTTTTGTTAATTTCCTTGAAAATTCTTCCAGTTCTGCCCAATCTTTTGGGGGATCGTTGATGCCAGCAGCTTTGAACATATCTGTATTATAGAACAAGACAAAACAACCAAAATCTTTTGGGAGTCCATAAATTTTCCCATTTTTAGTGAAAGCATCTAAGAACTGCGGATAGAAATCATCTATATCGAAGCTGGTATTTTTATCTATATATTCATTGAGTGGCTGCAATACATCATATCTGAGATAAGAAGGAGCGACAAAATCTTTGACATAAAAAACCTGAGGAGCAGTGTGTGTTCCCAGCATCAATTGTATTTTCTCGGAATAATTTCCCGGGATCAATTCAAACTTCACGTTATACTCAGGATACTTCTTTGCAAAACAATGAAGCAAAGAATCTGTTAGCCTTTTTTCAGAAGGGCTTGATTGCCAACTCGAAAACCTGATAGTATTTTCCTTATCTCTGATACAGGAGGCAATCAAAGCTAAAGAAAAGGCAAACATTATATATTTTAGTGTGCTTTTTACCATTTGCCGCTTCCTGATTATTTAATATTTGATTAGTAAAAATGTATTTTTTTAGAGTTTTTCAATCTCAAATATATCGTGTCTGTCAAAATTTGTCCAGTACTTTATGGCAAGTTCTTCAATATACAGCCAATATTGCTCTGAAAAGTTATATAATTGAACACCTTTTTTTACCTCCTCCTGTATCTTTTGTGCTAATACTTCCGTCAATTTTATTTTTATTCTTTTATTGTTAAACTCAAAAATTGCTGTTGGTATAGTGCAAATTGTGTCGGATATTTCAATAAGTCCCTGACCAATAGTTGCACCGGTGCTTATCTGAATACCATCATTTAAGCAGCTTAAAGGCGGTTTTTTACCAGCCAAAGAAATCACCTGCAAATTATTAATTCCAACATTAAAATACTCACAGGCTCGTATTCCCATTTTTACACCAATAATAGAATAAATACCTGTATGCCCGTGTATTTCATTGGTCAAAACAGTTGCCTTCCATTCAATTAGTCCGTAATCTTCGATTGTCCGGGCTTGAATTTTGGCAACAGGCTTTTTGTAAAGCATCGTATCAACCGGGAATTCCTGAAAAACCCTGTTGTTTGTTTCTGTGCCGGAAATTAATAGTGTAGAAATTATTTCTGTTATAAAGTCTTTTGGAATTTGTTTTTCGAGGTTTACGTAAGTGACATTATCTTTTTCCACGGTATTAAAAATAATTGGACAGGTAAGAAACAGGGGAAGCAAATCGTCCCATAATAGCAAATTGTTTTGAAGAACTTTTTCCAATGCTTGTGCTTGCTTATGCACGCTCATAATTTGTTTTGCATAAATGGTATTAGCGTTTTGCAAATTGTTCAGGAATGTGGTGTCGCAGATCAGATCATCCCGTGTATTTGAAACAATTTGAATAGGAATATTCAATGTTTTAATAAAATCAAAGCTATTTCTATCTATCTGATAATTAAAGCCTTGTTCTATATCCCTGTCATTGTACCAAATTATTCGTTCAATTTTTTGAATATTTTCCGGTTTGGTTTTTAACCATTCGGCATAGTTTGTAAACCCTCCCAATGCTATCAGAATTATATTTTCGGGGTAGTTCTCAACAATGTTATTCATCAAATCAATAGCTTTGGGAAATTGAATCGACCTGTCAGGTATATTGTCCCCCCAGTGGATTGATTCCGAAAAACCGGTCCATTCGGGCAGATCACTGTTTACCGTTTTACCAACACCCACAGGTATTCCCTGGTGATAAAAGCCGGATAATAATGAACTGATTTTTATAGCAGCAGAATAAGGCTTTACAGATCCCTGAGAACCGGTTATTCCTAAAACCCGAACATCATCGCATGCTAAAAACATTGTGATAGCACGCATGTCGTCAACCGCTCCATCAGAATCAATAATAATGTGGTATTTTGGCTTTCCTGAATGCGCTGTTGCTGTTTGTATTTGCGTGGAAAGTAGAGCAATGCAAATAAATAAAATAGTTTTAACCGGGTTCTTAATCATTAACAATAAGTCTTTTTCATTTCTCAGTCTGCTTTTAATTGTTGTAGAATTGACAGGAATTCATCATAATCAATCAATTCTACATCAAAAAGACCGATTTTTTGATTTAACAGAACGTCATTTACCACAGTGAACATTGTATTTTTATATAATTCCAGATCAGCCTGATTTACAGAAGCAGGATTTTCTTCATAAGTCAGCTCAACTTTCCATAACCTATCCATCAGTTCATTTCCAATAAGTAAATGTTTACGATAAATAACATGAACTGCTTTTTCTTGTGGAGGATAACCAATAAAATAATGATATTCCCTTTTGGGCGCTTCAATATCCGGGTTAATAAAATACTGATTTTTTTCAGGGTCATTTCTTCTGCTGCACCCGAGAACAAAAGAAATTACATCGCTTATTGTATGGTCTCTACTGCTAATCAGTATGAAATCGCCCTTCTCAAGAGTTTCTTCAGGTTTTATTAACGAATTTATTGCTAATTCAGAAATCTTATATCCTCCTGCCCCACACAGGCAAACATGTCCCAGATAATTGCATACATCATTAAATTTTACTTCCGTAGTTTCTTTATTTTGCGGATAGCTTCCCGCAAGGATTCCATGGTCATAATGAAAAACGATGGGTTGAATATCATAAATAAAATCATATTTTTCGTTCCAGGATCCTGTTTCTTTTGTCTTTTGACATCCATAAAATGTAACTAACGATAAGATAATTAATAAGCCCCGGGTGCAGAAGGTTAATAGTTTAACTTTGATAAGTGTTGGTTGATAGTGCTTTTTCATAAAAATAATGTCCATTTAAAAATTATAAATATCACATACCTATATATTTAAATGTTTCATAGACGAGAAATGCAGGCCAAACAATAGCTTTTAAGATTCCTAATACACCCATCCAGAAACTGGTGGCATAGGAAATAAAATAAACTGCTGCTCCGACAAGCCCCAAACCATAAATCGCACCTGAAGGGGCATTTCCTTGAATTTCTTGTTTCATACGTTTAAATCTTTTATGTTAGTGACAAGGTTACTTATATTTTCTACCTTTTTACAAGTTCTGTGGTATTTGTTACTCGCTCCCACAAAAACCCATGGCGCAAACCCGCTCGTGAACTTCCATGTGAAAAAATCCGGATACTGTTGCGCAACCGTTATTTAATCATTTTTATT
>JAUXED010000165.1 GCA_030618105.1 Bacteroidota bacterium
GGAGCTGTAGGACTGGCTGCAGCACTCGATTATCTTACGGAAACCGGGAGAGAGGAGATAAAAGAGTACGAGAGTGAGTTAACAGGATATGCCCACGGGAAGTTAAGTCAGGTTGAAGGGCTGAAGTTTTTTGGTACATCAGCGAATAAGATCGGCATCATTTCTTTCCTTATTGACGGAATACACCAGTATGATGCCGGCATGATCATTGACAAGCTTGGTATAGCTGTCAGGACAGGGACACATTGTGCACAACCGGCCATGGACCATTTCGGCATTGATGGAACCCTAAGAGCTTCATTGGCATTCTATAATACAAAGGATGAGATTGATAGATTATATGACGCCCTGTTGAAAGTTAAACAAATGTTGAGTCCTCGTAACTCGTAACTCGTAACCCGCAACACGTAACAGATAAAATGTGAATTTTGAGAGAATTTATTATTCAAAGGCAAATACCATATGCAAAAAATGACACTAAACGAAATTCAGGACGAAATTATTGAAGATTTTGAGCTTTTCGATGAGTGGATGGATAAGTATAATTACCTGATTGAATTGGGTAACCAGCTTGAGCCACTAAACCCGAAACATAAGAATAATGAATATCTTATCGAAGGATGCCAGTCGAAAGTATGGCTTCATGCTGAATTAGATAACGGGAAAGTTATATTCACTGCAGATAGTGATGCTATTATTACCAAAGGTATAGTTGCTTTGTTGGTAAAAGTAATGTCGGGGCGGAAACCGGAGGAGATCAAAGATGCTGACCTCTATTTTATTGACCGGATAGGGCTCAAAGAAAACCTGTCACCTACCAGATCGAACGGACTTCTGGCAATGGTAAAACAGATGAAGCTTTATGGGTTGGCTTATTATGCAAAACAGGAGGGGGAAAGGGAGTAGAGGGAGTAGAGGGAGTAGAGGGAGTAAAGGGAGTAGAGGGTGTAAAGGGGATAGAGGGGGTAAAGGGAGTAATGGGAGTAAAGGGAAGAGGAGAGTAAGAAGTAAATAGTATGTAGTAAGTAGATAAAACAGCAAAAACGAAGGGGCGATTGAGCGAGGGGGCGAAGAGGCGAAGAAGAGAAAAGTAGAAAGTTGAAAGTTTGTAAAGCTCAACCTTTACTTTTTACTTTATAACTTTTAACTCTATGGAATGATGGAAAAGGCAGAGATCACTAAGTTAATAAAGACTGAGGCAAAAAAACTTGGCTTCCAGGATTGTGGTATTGCTCCTGCCGGTTATCTCGATAAAGATGCTGCACATCTTACAGGCTGGCTGAATAATAATATGCACGCGGGGATGAATTACATGAAGGGTCATTTTGATAAAAGAACAGATCCTGTAAAATTAGTCCCCGGAGCCAGATCGGTTATTTCTGTTATCCTTAATTATTATCCACCTGAAGTTAAGAATGATAAAAAAAGTCCGCAAATTTCTAAGTATGCCTACGGAATTGATTATCATAAGGTTATTAAGAAAAAACTGAAAAAGTTACTTGAAATTATCCGGGGTTTTGATGAAACTGTAACAGGACGATTTTTTGTTGATTCGGCTCCTGTTCTGGAAAGAGCATGGGCTGCCCGGAGTGGTCTGGGATGGATTGGGAAAAATTCAAACCTGATAAACAGAAAATATGGTTCATTTATTTTTATTGGTGAACTGATCATTGATCTTGATCTGGAGTATGATAATCCTGCAAAAGATTACTGTGGTAATTGCACAAAGTGTATTGAAGCATGTCCTACCGGTGCTATTGTTGCCGACCGGGTAATAGATGCCAACAGGTGTATCTCATATCAGACCGTTGAGAATAAGGGAGAAATTGACAATAAACTTAAAAAGAAAATGGGAAATTGGGCGTTTGGCTGTGATATCTGCCAGGATATATGTCCCTGGAACAATGGGATAAAACCTACCGGTGAACCTGATTTCATATCCCGTAAGGAGATGTTGGAAATGACCAGGGATGACTGGAATAAACTGGATGAAAAGAGATATAACAAATTATTTTCCGGCACTGCGGTAAAAAGAGCCGGATTCTCAGGCCTAAAACGGAATATTGCTTTTCTTGAAAAGTAATTTTCCGGTCAGAGAGACCACCTCATCACCTCTTATTTGTAATTATTTTTAGTTGTTCCTGAAAACAGGTAAAAAGCAGGTATGCCAACTGCCACAATACAAATGGCAATGGAAGATTCAACCGGTCGTTCAAAGAATGCCAGCAGCAGTATGACAAAGGCGATAAATATGTATAAGCCCGGGACATATGGATAGCCCGGCATTTTAATTTTGCTTTTACCGGTAGATCTTAATTTGAAAACACCTATTACGGCTATAATGGGAAATATTCCCAGCGAGAAACCCATAAATGTCAATATCTGGTCAAATGTTCCGGACATAACCATAATAATTGCAATAACTGATTGTATTATTATTGACAGGTAGGGAGCGTGTGTCCTGGGGTGAACTTTAGAGGCAAACCTGAAAAAATGACCCCTTTTAGCCATGGCAAAATAGACCCTGGGCCCGAGGATTATAAAAGCACTGATGGATGAAAACAGTGCAAAGGAAACGAGTAAAGAAAAAATTTGTTCCCAGGTCTTGCCAAATAAATTACCAACTGCAAGTCCGCCTACAGATATAACTCCTTTCATCTCATCCGGAGGAATTGCATAAACAAACAGGATGTTTAAAGCAACATACAATACCATCACCAGGCCTGTGCCCAATAACAAAGAATAGGGAATGTTTTTTACCGGGTTACGGATCTCTGACCCGATGTAGGTGGATGCATTCCAGCCGCTATAGGCAAAAGTTATCCACAAAAAAGAAAGCCCGATGGTCTTCCACCCTCCGAAATCAAATGAATATTCCAAACCATGAACCATGTGACCAATATCTCCCTTCCCAAACAAAAATCCAATAATTAACAAGCCGGCTAGTAAAACAACTTTATACATGGTCAGGCCGTTTTGGATTGTTGTTCCAAATTTAATACCCCTTAGATGAACCATGGTGAACAATAAGATAACCAGGACAGATAATATTCTCTTAATGAGTTGCGGGTCAGGAATACCTATAGCATCTCCCCATAAGATGACCTGAGGAACAGCACGTACAAAATATTCACTGAATCCTATTGAAGCTGCTGCAATCGGGGCGGAGAACCCGACAATAAACGAGACCCATCCACTTAAAAAACCAGCCAAAGGATGGAACAATTTTGAAAGAAAAATATACTCACCACCGGCGCTGGGGTATGCTGCTCCAAGTTCACCATAGCACATCGCCCCCATCAATGCCATTATTCCTCCGGCTACCCATAGCATTATCATTATCAGGGGGTTGTTAAGACCAGCCATTAGCAGACCTGAAGTGACAAATATCCCTGTGCCTATCATATTGGCAATTACAA
>JAUXED010000156.1 GCA_030618105.1 Bacteroidota bacterium
CGAGTTATAATGGATCCTGCAATCTCTGAGTTTTTTATTATGAAGGTTAGCTTTTTTTGCACGTTCGCGGGCAAGTTTTTTCACACTTGAGATCGCTTTACGCTCTTTTTCCGAATCCAGGATTTTTTTCAGAAGGAGGTCTGCTATCTCAGGATGTTTATGAAGATAATTATCAAGATAAGTTTTATTAAAGTCATTAATAAAATTCCTGACTGTAGGTCCATCAGGAGACATATTTTTGGATCCCAGCTTGGTTTTGGTTTGCGATTCAAAAACCGGCTCTTCAATTTTCACACTGAATGCTGCAATTATACTGGCACGAATATCTGACGGTTCGAAATCTTTCTTGTAAAATTCCCTGATAACTTTTACAAATGTCTCCTTGAAAGCCGAAAGGTGTGTCCCCCCTTGTGTTGTATGCTGTCCGTTAACAAAAGCATGATATTCCTCACCATATTGATTCCCATGAGTAAACGCAACCTCTATATCACTGTTTTTCAAATGAATAACCGGATAAATACCGGGGGAACTCATGCCGTTATTCAATAAATCGAGCAAGCCATTCTTTGAACGGATTTTTTCACCGTTGAAATTTATTGTAAGCCCGGTATTCAGGTAAACATAATTCCACAACATATTCTCAACATATTCCGAAGTATAATGATACTTCCCAAACATGCTGTTATCGGGGATGAATGTTACTATAACACCGTTATCTTCTTCAGTAGGTTTAAGCTCTTCGTCCCTTACCAGTTCGCCCTTTGCAAACTCAGCCTCTTTAAGTTTTCCCTCTCTAATCGATTGAATAATAAATTTATCTGATAACGCGTTAACGGCTTTTATTCCAACACCATTCAAACCAACCGTTTTTTTAAACACTTTTGAATCATATTTGGCGCCGGTATTCATTTTCGAAGCAACGTCAACCAGTTTACCTAACGGGATACCTCTACCGAAATCACGGATTTTAACAGATCTTTCCTTAATGGTTATATCTATCGTTTTCCCGTATCCCATCATGAACTCATCAACCGAGTTGTCAAATACCTCTTTTAACAAAACATAAATTCCGTCATCATGGGATGCTCCGTCACCCAATTTTCCGATATACATACCCGGTCGGCGGCGGATATGCTCCTTCCAATCCAGCGTTTTTATTGTATCTTCCGAATATCTGGTTTCCATTTTTTCCTAATTTCTGCAAATATAAACAAAAGGAACACCGCATATAAACCAATTTATTAACAATAGAGGAAAAGATATTTCGTACAAATGATTAGTAAGATGTCAGATATCACTATCTATTCTGTTGTTATTCTGACTGTTGGACTATAATTGGCAAGACTTTGCGGAGTGTTGAAAAAATCCCGGAAAACCAGTATTTATAAGCATTTTAGTCAAATTTATCTATATACTTTTATGAAATATAATTATGGTAACTATTCAGTGCCTACTCACCCACTTACCTACTTACCTTATTTAACTTTTTATTACCAGGGTAGGCTCAAGTATTACGATTTATGTTTTGCGAAATTTAGATCTGTTTTTTATCCAGTAAGGTTCTATTCTTTTATAAAAATCATAAACAATCTTTCCAAGTATCAACCCAAGAATTATTCCACCCAAAACATCACCCGGGTAATGCACTCCCAGGTATATACGGCTGTATGATACAATAAGTGCCCAGGAAACTATAAGATATGAATAGGTGCGGTTTTTGAAAAGCAATAAAGTGAAAGTTGCTATTGCGAAAGAGTTTGCAGCATGAGAAGAAATGAAACCCCACTGACCTCCACATTTACCATTTACAATATGTACTAAACCTGCCAGGTCAGGATTATGGCATGGCCTGAGCCTCATTACCACCTCTTTAAAAAAACGGACGGAGATCTGATCGCTTAATGTGATCAGCAGGGTAATTATCACAAGCAGAATCAGAGTTTCCCACTTCTTTTTTATTATTATCCAGCCAAGCATAAAAAGATACAATGGGATCCATGTATATTTAGCACTTATCCACCACATTATCTGATCCCAAAAAGGAGAATGGAGGTCATTAAGAAAAAGAAAAAAACTTACATCCCATTTATCCAGAAGTTCAACCATAGCTTTACTATTCATTCAAAGTTGTCCAAATCAGGTCTTTCAATTCTGTAATCCCACGGTTCTGAACAGCAGAAATAAAAACATGTGGAATATCCGGAAGATCTTTTTCAAGTTCCTGCTTTAATTCATCATCCAGAAGATCAGATTTAGATATTGCCAGTATCCGCTTTTTATCCAATAATTCAGGGTTAAAATGTTTTAGTTCATTAAGCAGAATTTTGTATTCATTATTAATATCCAGATTATCTGCAGGTACCATAAACAACAATACCGGATTTCTTTCAATATGTCTTAAAAACCTTATTCCCAAACCCTTACCTTCATGTGCGTCTTTAATGATCCCCGGGATATCTGCCATTACAAATGATCTGTTATCCCTGTATTGTACCATCCCGAGATTTGGAACAAGGGTGGTGAAAGGATAGTTGGCAATCTTCGGCTTCGCGGCAGATACAACTGAAAGAAGGGTTGATTTACCTGCATTGGGGAATCCAACCAGACCGATATCTGCAAGTATTTTCAATTCAAGGATAAACCAATTCTCCTCTCCTGATTCCCCCGGCTGGGCATATCTTGGTGTTCGGTTTGTAGATGATTTGAAGTTAGCATTTCCTAATCCTCCTCTTCCTCCCGGTATAAGAACTTTTTGATCGTCATGTTCAGTAATCTCGAAAAGCACCTCACCTGTCTCAGAGTTTTTTGCTACAGTACCCAGAGGAACCTCAAGATAAATATCATCTCCGTCAGCGCCTGTTTTCAATGATTTTGATCCATTTGTTCCATTTTCCGCGAAAACATGTTTCCGGTATCTAAGATGCAGCAATGTCCAGAGTTGCTTGTTCCCCTGCAGGATCACATGGCCACCTCTTCCCCCATCACCTCCATCCGGTCCGCCTTTACGTGTTAATTTATCCCGGTGAAGATGCACTGATCCGGCGCCCCCTTTTCCTGAGCGGCAAAATATTTTTACATAATCAACAAAATTCGATTCGGCCATATATTATAGAATAAACCAGGTTAAATTATTAATTACGTTATTAATAACGTTATTAATAACGTTATTTACCACGGCATTTATCACGTGATTATTTTTATAAATTTCGAACCGCCTCTCTTAATGCCCACCTAATTACAACCTAAACTTCTTCAATCACTTCTTCAATGACTTCACATAACCGGTCAAATATCTCATCGATAGTGCCCATACCGGCTACAGGATAGTATTTATCCAATTTTTTATAAAATTCAATAACAGGAGCAGTTTGATCATGGTAAACATTTATCCTGTTTTCGATCACTAAAAGTTCATCATCCGAACGCCCTGTTTTTTTTCCCCGGTCAATCAGACGTTTTATCAACTCTTCCCTGTCCACATCAAGGGTAAGTAAAGCATATATCATTGTATCCCGTTTCTCCAGATTCTCTTTAAGGAACAAAGCCTGCTTCACAGTCCTGGGGAATCCGTCAAATATAAAACCGTTAGAATCCATATTTTTATCAAGCACTCCCATCAGCATATCAATAACATCCTCATCAGGCACAAGTTCCCCTTTGTCCATATATTCCTGTGCTTTTACACCCAGAGAAGTTTTCTTTGCCATGGCATCCCTGAGAATATCACCTGTTGATAAATGAACCAATCCGTATTTTTCTTTCAATCTGACAGATTGGGTTCCCTTCCCTGATCCGGGAGGTCCGAATATTACAATATTAAACATAAGTAAAAATTT
>JAUXED010000147.1 GCA_030618105.1 Bacteroidota bacterium
AATGAAGATAGCGATAATAGGATTTGGGGCTGCTGCCATAGGATTTATTGAGAAGATGAAGGGTACTGGGAATGAGATCCATATTTTTGAAAAAGGTAAAGATATTTATTCGGCCAGTATTTCGGGTATTCGTGCTGATGGGAAACTTTTTGTTTCAAAGGAAATGGGAGGGGCACTGGATATTGACCTCGATCTTCAAAAAGACCTTGTGGATTTTTGGATTGGAAAATCCGGTAACGGAGAATATGAAACGGGACACTCATTTAGAAATAAGGATTATTATATACAGTTTTACGAAAAAGGATTTCAACCCATTATTTCTGATTTTTATCATTTAGGTACCGATCAGTTAAAAAAGATATTGTTCAATATTTATGAGAAATTCAGATCGTTACCAAACATTCATTTCCATTTTGGAACCCCTGTTAGTAATATTTTGGTTGAAAGAGATCACGTTAAGATAAATAATACTGAAACTTTTGATAAGGTTGTTGTTGCTGTAGGACGAAGTGGATACAAGCTGATAAAATCCATTATAAAACAATATCCTGAAATAGTACTTAACAGTACTACAGTTGATATTGGTGTACGTTTTGAACTTCCCAACCATATTGTTGAAGACCTCAATAAAGAAATGTATGAATTCAAGGTGCGCTATAAAAGCAAGACAGGCTATATGGTTCGGACCTTTTGTAATAATCCCTCGGGTTACGTTGTAACAGAAAATTATGGAGACATTACTATGGTTAACGGACACGCCAAATTAAAGGAGAAGAGTGAGAATACCAATTTTGCAATCCTTACAACCGTAAAGTTAACACAACCTTTTAACGACCCCATTGGTTATGGCTCCCACATTGCTGGAATGTCGAACATGTTGGGAGGGAAACGGGTGATTCTTCAAACCTACAGCCATTTTGTAAACTCAAAACGAACTAAAAATTTGTATAGGGTTATGCCTACCCTCAGCAGTGATAAATACATTCTCGGGGATATAAACCTGGCATTCCCCCGAAGGATCATTGAGAGTATTATTGATTTTGCGGAAAATTTAAATCAGTTGATTCCCGGAATAACTCAACCCGATAATCTGGTGTATGCGCCTGAGATCAAATTCTATTCAAACACTTTAGATAATGAAAAATTCAAGAACCTTAAATTTATTGGTGATTGTTCGGGATATACAAGGTCTATAATTTATGCTACAGCACATGGGTATTTGATGGCTGAAGAATTTTTAATTGAATGAAATTATTTTTAAATTGCATATACTTGTTTAATTCGTTTGAAAAAATAATCAGCCGGATTTATTCAGTTTTGAAACAGAACTCAGCAAAAAGCAGCGTGATTTGCTTGATGTTTCAAAAGGGAAGTAGTTTGACAAATTGATACTAAGAAATATTAACCAATAAAAAAGTTTCGGACAAAAGTTATACAACAAAAAATTATTAAGATGAAAGAAAAAAGATTTATTTATAAAAAAGTTGTTGAAACAATCATTTTCAATAAGTATTACAGATCGGTAGCTGTAAAACAATTAGACAAATACATAAAAAAGAAGATTGAAAATTATAGTAGTGAGGAACTTGTTGACGCCAAACTAAAAATATATCAGTTTCTTTCCTGCTTTTTAAACATTGCTAAAAAGAATCTCGACAAGGGTTTTTATTCTAAATTGGCTTTTAGCAAACTGATTCATTCTCTTACAGGAGATACATTGAGAATCAATGGAGCTGATAAAATCAAAAGTAAACAAATTGAATACAAATCGAAATATGGAGAATATCCTCCCGGGTTTATTGTATTATCTCCTACAAAAAGATGCAATTTGAAATGCAAAGGCTGTTACGCGTCAAGCAATAGCAGCACAAGTTCAACATTACCATATTCTATTGTTGATAAAATAATAAGTGATGTAAATAACATCTTTGGAAGTAAATTCGTCGTTATCAGCGGTGGTGAACCATTTCTCTATAAAAGTGAAGGTAAAACGCTGATGGATATCTTCAAAAAACATAACGATGTCTTTTTTCTGGTCTATACAAACGGAACTCTGATAACACCGGATATTGCCCAAGAACTTGCTGAGCTTGGGAACGTTACACCGGCAATTTCTGTTGAAGGCTTTGAGAAGGAAACAGACGCACGCAGAGGGAAAGGGGTTTATAATAAAGTATTAAAAGCAATGGAAAACCTGAGACAGGCAGGTATCCCTTTTGGAATTTCTGTAACGGCTACAATGAAGAACTATAAGCTTTTGCTAAAAGATGAATTCTATGATTACTATTTTGAAGAATTGGGCGTATCATATATGTGGCAATTTCAATTTATGCCAATCGGACGCGGAGAGGAAGCATTTAATTTAGTTGTTGATCCTGAAAAGAGAATGGCATTATATAAAATGTGGGAAAAATTGTTAGCTGAAAAAAAATACCCTATGGCTGATTTCTGGAATAGTGGGGTATTAAGTAAAGGATGCATCGCTTATGGTCGCAAAAACGGATACATCTATATTGATTGGAATGGTAATATTATGCCTTGTGTTTTCGTGCCTTATTATGTCGATAATATATATGATCTATACAAACAAGGTAAAAGCCTTGTTCATGCAACACAATCGACATTAATGAAAAATGGCCGGAAATGGCAGAAAGATTATGAAAAGCCGGGCTATAACTACCTAATGCCATGCTCAATAAGGGACCATTACAAAAATTTCAGAGAGAATATAATAACCGATAATGCAAAACCTGAAGATGAACAGGCTGAAAATGCCCTGAAAGATCATAAATATTACAGTTCTATGATTAAGTATGATAATGAGCTTGAGGAATTAACAAAAAGAATAATATATAGAGACTAGTTAAATAATAATTATCTGTTTTAATATAAATATTTAAAAAAAAGAAAAAATGAAAGATTTAATTAAAAAAGGAATCCTGACAGGTGTCGGGTTAGGTCTGATGACTAAAGAGAAAGTTGTGGACTATGCAAAAAAAGCTGCCAAAGAAGCAAAATTGACTGAGGAAGAAGGGCGTAAGCTTGTTGATGAACTTCTTGATCATTCAGAAGAAACCAGGAAAGAACTTGAAAAGAAGATCAATGATCAGGTAAAAAATACCCTTGACCAAGTGGGTGTAGCTACCAAAGAAGATATCAATGAACTTAAAAAGATGATAGACAAGCTACAAAAAGGAATAGAAGGAAAAACAAAGAAGTAGAATGATTCGTAAAATTGGAATGCTTGGCCGGAGGTATCGTTATGCCAATCGCTATTTGGAAATTATCAAGGTACTTACAAAGTATGGGTTTTCCGATCTTATTTCTCAATCAAGTATTGAAAACGCCATTAACTTTGGAAAGCGGATTGTTTTTAAAAAGACAGATCAGCAAATAACTACCCGTTCACACTGGGAACGAATGCGCCTGGTCCTTGAAGAACTGGGTCCGACTTTCATCAAGTTCGGGCAAATTATGAGTACCAGGGCTGATTTGATCCCAAAAGAATTACTATTTGAACTGGAAAAACTTCAGGATTCTGTTCCACCATTTCCGGGAGAGGAGGCAGTTTATATCATTGAACAGGAATTAGGGAAACCTATTGAGGAAATATATAAAAGCTTTTCAAACGTATCTGTTGCTGCAGCTTCCCTGGCTCAGGTTCACAAAGCAACGCTTCTTAACGGGGAGGAAGTCGCAGTTAAAGTTCAGCGTCCCGGGATAAATCGCATGATTGAAACTGACCTGGAGATTATGTTTCATCTGGCCACGATGATGGAAAAACATATTCCGGAGATAAAATCATATAGCCTTATCAAAATAGTTGAAGAATATGAATCATCGATCCGCAAGGAACTAAATTTTGCTAATGAAGCTTCAAATCTGGAACAATTTGGAGCGAATTTCCAAAAAGATACAAATATATATGTTCCTCAATGTTACCGGGATTACACCACGAAAAAAATTTTAACATTGGAGTATATCCATGGAATTAAGTTCTCTGATATTGATGATAGCAACACGAAAGAATTTGATCCAAAGCTTATTGCTGACAGGGGGGCAGATTCGATTTTAAAACAGATATTTGAATATGGGTTTTTTCATGCCGACCCGCATCCAGGGAACCTGTTAGTATTACCTGATAATGTGATTTGTTTCCTTGATTATGGAATGATGGGAACCCTAACCCAAAATACAAGGCAGTTAATAGCGGTTATGCTGATAGGGGCCATAAATCGTGATGCCGAAAAAATTGTGCGAGGTGTACTCAGATTGTGCGAGGCCGACGGAGAGGTAAACGTTTTGAAATTAGAATTACAGGTGACTGAACTTATAAACCGGTATTTCTATGCTTCTTTGGAAC
>JAUXED010000128.1 GCA_030618105.1 Bacteroidota bacterium
ATTATTTTCACTGCCATCAATCCACGGATTGTTCAGGCACAAAAAATATTCAGATCGCCTGTTAATTACCCGATTAAACTTTCTGCTAATTTTGGGGAGGTCCGTGAAGGTCATTTTCATTCAGGTATCGACATAAAGACCGGTGGAGTTACGGGAAAAAACATATATGCTGTCGCTGATGGATACATTAACCGTATTAACGTATCAGCTAATGGTTTCGGAAAGGCAATATATATTACTCATCCCAACGGATATATGACAATCTATGCACATTTGCTCAGTTTTTCGCCTGATATTGAAGCTTATGTAAAGAATCAACAATATGAACAAAAATCCTTCCGGGTTACCTTGCATCCGGATAAGAATGAATTTCCTGTTAGAATGGGTGACATAATTGCCAAATCAGGGAATACAGGTGGTTCGCTCGGACCGCATCTTCATTTTGAGATAAGAAATGCAAATAATCAACATCCCGTTAATCCCCTTCTATTTCATTTTAAGATTAAAGATAACATGAACCCTATCATTAACAGGATCCACTTATACCCATTATCCGGGGATAGCTATATTGATTCTTCATATGAAAAAAGAGTTTATAAAGTAAAGGGAAGCAACGGGTATTATAAACTTGAACCCGACAGAATTATCCCTGCCCGGGGAATTATCGGAGTTGGAATCGAAACCCTGGACTACCTGAATGGTTCGTGGAATAAATGCGCAGTGTATTCTATTGAAATGAAAGTAGATGATAAAGTGGTTTACAGTCATGAAATGAAAGAATTTTCGTACAGCGAAACACGATATGTGAACAGTCATATTGATTATGAAGAAATGAAAAAAAATGGGAAAAAAGTACATCAAACTTTTATTGCCCCAAATAATCAGTTAAGTATATATAATGAATCGCTAAACAGGGGGAGAATAATACTAAGCGACACTAATATCCATCTTATATCCCTTACAGTAACAGATGTATATAATAATCAGTCGCGGGTAACATTCAGGTTACGGACAACTGAAACTTCTTTTGAAAAAAATAATAGAAAATCAGAAAGTTTTTCAAAAATGATGCCGTACAACCAGGAAAATTCATTCTCCCATAAAGGTTTTAATATCAATATCCCGGAAGGTTCATTATATGATACTTTATATTTTTCATATGCAGAAGCCCCATCTCTGCCCGGCACTTTTTCTTCTGTACATTTCGTTCACAATCGTTATACTCCTCTGCATAAATTTTGCAACCTATACATTACACCTGACAGTGTACCAATAGGGTTTGAATCCAAACTTATTGCTGCCATAATAAATGGGAAAGAAGAACTTGTTCCGGCAGGTGGTGAATGGGATGGGGAAAAGCTTAATGTAAGGACAAGAAAATTTGGAAAATATGTGATTGTAATTGACACAGTGAACCCTGAAATTAAGCCGGTTAATATCCATGATAACAAAAATATGACAGGTTTATCAGATATCAGGTTCAGAATAACTGATGATTTCTCCGGAATTAAATCATATACCGGGATTATTGATGGGAAATGGGCATTGTTTGAATATGATCCAAAAAATGATCTTCTTGTATATCACTTTGATAAAAACCGTATTACTAAAAATCAACAACATGATCTTGAGTTAACCGTTATTGATGACCGGGATAATACTGCTGTTTATAACGCTGAATTTTTTTGGTAGTACCTTACTTAACTTACTCACCTACTCACCTTACTCAACTAACACCAAAGTTTCGAAGGATAAATTCCTTTACTTACAAGCTCCTTAATGCTCTCAATTACAATAGGTTTATCTTCCCGGTATGTAACCCCGAACCATGATTCATCAGTATTCAGAACTTTTACCTTTGCAGCATTATTATTAATAAGGTCTGTTATAATAGCTGGTATAAAGAATTCAGCTTTAGGATCGTTTGAATTTTCTGTCATAAATTGCATGAAAAGCTTATTCAGATAATCAAATACCGATGTTTTAAAGCCCCAGAAATTCATTGACACAGTTTCATTACCGGTTAAACCGGTTTTTGCCCCATCTTCATCAGTGAATACAATTTTGTCGTTTTCATTCTCTATTTTGGTTCGCTCGGTAACAACCTTCAGGTAACTGTCCTGACTTGTTTCACATACACCACGTGCAACATGACCATGATCAGATAGTGTCCGGTCTAGCCTGTAACCCACCATACTATATTCATTAATATCAGATGAATTTGTCAGAAAATCTGCCATAACCCGGTACGAACCACCACCATAAAAATCGTCCGCGTTGATCACAGCGAAAGGTCCATTTATTTTTTGTTCAGCAACCATAACAGCATGTCCTGTTCCCCAGGGTTTATTCCTGTCGGATGAAAAACGAATACCTTTTGGAACCATATTGATTTCCTGGAACACATAATCAACATCAATACGATCTTTTAGTTTATCAATAAATACTTCCTTGAAATCCTTCTCAATATCCCGTCTTATAACAAAAACCACCTTACCGAATCCGGCATGTATCGCATCATATATTGAATAATCAATAATTGTTTCTCCGGATGGTCCAACCTGATCCATCTGTTTTAATCCTCCGTAGCGGCTTCCTATACCGGCAGCCAAAACCAGAAGAGTTGGTTTAATACTCATTATTGTGTTTATTAAATTAACCTTACATATTTGTAAATGGCAAAAGTAAGAAGTTATAAGTTGAGTCCCTATAAAAAGTCAAAAAAAAGAAAATGCCACTAAAACACCAAGACACCAAATCCCACAAAAATCATATATTCAATGCCTTAACTTTTGTGTATATTTGTGTTTTGAACTCGTAACTTGTAACCCGTAACTCGTAACACATTAATCATTCTATCATTTAATCATTTACTCATTTTAGTATTCTTAATACAAAGCACTAAATTGTCACACAATATTTAACTAATGAAAAAGGCTTCTGGACTTGGATTAATGTCAGGAACATCTCTTGACGGACTGGATATGGCTTTATGTACATTCCGGCAAGAGAAAAGAAGATGGATATATGAAATAATTTCAACTAAAACTGTCAGTTACCCTGACTCGTTAAGCAAACAGCTTGCTGAAGCACATAAATATTCCGGACTAATGCTTACAAAACTTGACCGGGAATATGGCAGGTGGCTGGGTAATAAAGCTGCACAATTTATAGAAAAACACGATATCCTTCCTTCGTTTATCGCTTCACACGGACATACGGTTTTTCATCAGCCGGAAAACAGGATCACCCTGCAGATTGGCAGCGGAGCAGAAATTTTATCAGCAACCGGTATCACAACAATAACCGATTTCAGGTCTGTGGATATGGCACTTGGCGGACAAGGTGCGCCGTTAGTTCCGGCAGGTGATTACCTTCTTTTTAGCGATTATGATTTTTGCCTGAACCTTGGGGGAATAGCAAATATTTCGTGTGTTAAGCATAATAAAAGACTTGCCTGGGACATTTGTCCGGCAAATATGGCTCTGAATTTCATTGCCGGGAAATTGAATATGAAAATGGATCGTGATGGAATTGAAGGCAAAAAAGGATCGGTAAATAAACAATTACTCGAAGAATTAAATGGATTAGAATTTTATGAAACAATTCCACCTAAATCACTTGGCAGGGAGTGGTTCGAAGATTTTTTTTTAAAAATCCTTATAAACCATCCAACCTCCTGGCACGATAAACTAAGAACCGTATATGAGCATATTTCGTTAATGATTGCTTCTGCCTGTTCATCACATCCTAAAGGCAGATTACTTGTAACAGGAGGTGGCACTCATAATATCTTCCTTATTGAAAGAATAAAACATCATTCAAAGCATAATATTGTAATTCCCGCAAAAGATATTATTGATTTCAAAGAAGCCCTGATATTCGCATTTCTTGGCCTTCTAAGACTGGAAAACAAAACTAATTGCCTCGCCTCTGTTACAGGAAGCCGCAAAGACAGTATTGGTGGATCCGTTTATCAATCGACATAACGCCCCAAGCGGATTTTAAAGCGTGAAACAGGATTTTGCGAGGAGCGAAAGTGACGCCTTGCCCGCCGTAACGCAGTGAAGGTGGGAAGCAATCTCCCAAAAACAACCGGAATGCCAAATAAATAGAACGTCATGAGCTATACGGAAAGCCTGGAGAGATTGCTTCACTGCGTTCGCAAAATCCATTTACTTGCAATACTTAAAAGGAAACACATGACAAACTAAAACTTTGAACTCTTCTTCAAAACAAACTTCAAACCTTAAATCTGAAACTTTTAACATATAATTAGAATTAATTAAATTTGTAATTCGTACTATAAAATTAAATCAGGATGGAAAATTTCATTGCTTACAACCCGGTAAAACTTCATTTCGGAAAAAATGTAACAAACGAACTGGGTAATGTTGTTGCATCATACGGGAAAAAAATTCTGTTAGTATATGGAAAGGGTTCTGTGAAAAAACACGGCTATTATGACATTATCGTAAAGCAGCTTAAATCAGCCAATTGCAGAATTTATGAATTCAGCGGTATTAAACCTAATCCATTAGTTGATGATGTTGACGCTGCAGTGAGATATGCTTCTGATAAAAGTATTGATGCTATCGTGGCACTTGGAGGTGGAAGTGTAATTGATTCTGCTAAAATTATTTCGGTTTGTATCCCGGGAAACTATAAAGGATGGGATATTATGAAATGCAAAGTAACACCCGATGCTGCAATTCCGGTTATAGCTATACTAACCCTGGCAGCAACAGGAACCGAGATGAATCCAAATGCTGTACTGCAAAATCCGGTAACCATGGAAAAAATCGGTTACAATAACGAACATACTTTTCCTGCACATTCTTTTCTTGATCCGCAATTCACATTCAGTGTACCACCCAAACAAACAGGATATGGAATTGTTGATCTGATTGCTCATGCGCTGGAGAATTTCTTTGGTGAAGGTGAATCAAATCTTTCCGACCTTTTTATTACCTCTATTATTCGTGATGCAATACACTACGGACCTCTTGTAATGAAAGAACCCCGTAATTATGATTACAGGGCAAATATTATGTGGGATGCCACTTGTGCTTTAAACGGAGTTACCGCCTGGGGAAAAGTAGTTGGTGACTGGGGTGTTCATGCTATCGGACATCAACTATCAATGTTGTACGATCTGCCTCATGGCGCTACCCTTTCTATTGCATACCCGGCATGGTTGAATCTACAATTAAGTCGAATCCCGGAAAGAATTCAGACACTTGGAAAACTTATATATAATAATGAAGATGCTAAAGAAACAATAGATAATTTAACAAAGTTCTTTTCTTCGCTTAATAGTCCT
>JAUXED010000163.1 GCA_030618105.1 Bacteroidota bacterium
ATTGCTGTGCAATGGTGGGCAGTGTGGTACCCGGGGGCAGAACCCGGCGGTGGAGGATATATCGCTCAAAGGATGCTTGCTGCCAAAAACGAAAAAAATGCTATTGGAGCTACAATGCTATTTAATTTCGCTCATTATGCTTTAAGACCATGGCCATGGATTGTCGTTGCCCTGGCTTCTATCATCATCTATCCGGACCTTGCCTCAATTAAAGCAGATTTTCCTGAAATAGCCGATCAATACCTGAAAGATGACGTTGCATACCCTGTGATGCTTTCAAAGCTTACCCCCGGATGGCTTGGTCTTGTAGTTGCATCAATTATTGCTGCATATATGTCAACCATTGGTACACACCTTAACTGGGGTTCATCATATATTGTAAATGACTTCTATAAAAGGTTTGTAAGACCCGGTGCACCTGAAACAGAACTTGTGCTTATGGGCAGGATATCAACTGTTTCATTAATGGTCCTGGCAGGACTTGTATCGCTCCTTTTCCTCGAAGATGCTACCCAGGCATTTAATATTTTGCTATTGTCAGGTGCGGGATCAGGTTTGATATATCTTCTTCGCTGGTTCTGGTGGAGAATAAACGCGTGGACTGAAATCTTTGCAATGGTTGCTGCTACTACCCTTGCTGTTATTTTAGTCTTTTTTACGAATGATTTGCACCTGGCTGAAACATTTGAACATGTTTATCCCCTTCCTGCCGATTATCACGAAATGGGTGCTAAAGCGTTATCCGGTACAGTTTTTCCGATTAAGCTTCTTATTGCACTTATTGGTACTACGATTTCATGGATCCTTGGTATGATTCTTACAAGACCGGAAACAACAGAAACACTTCGTAGCTTCTACCGTCTTACAAGACCGGGTGGACCTGGATGGAAAAGAGTTGTTGAGAATGCCAGACAAGATGGAGATCCCGTTGATGAACATGACAAAGGACTAGCCTGGGAAATGCCTGTACAAATACTGATGGTTTTTGTTGGTATAATAAGTATTTATTCTTCCCTTTTCTCTATCGGTAGTTTTGTTTACCAGAAACCAGGACAGGGAGCAATTATGGCATTAGTAGCAATCGCAGGGACTGCTTTTCTGTTTAAATCTTTTAATAAACTAAGAGCTAATTAGGCAATGTTGTGTTGCTGTGCAGCATTATTTCAGGCAGTTTGCTTCCCGCTTTCATTGTTTTATGGTGGGCAAGCGTTACTTAAAAACGTTGTTATCGTTTTTTCTATTTCAATGAAAAAATGGCAAAATTATTAAACTGCTTTAAAAAAAATACCCATGAGATAATTTACTTCTTAATATTATTTAATAAAGATATCTGTTTTTATTGCTTTTTTTCATTATCTTTAATTCTTTTTACGTAAAACATCAAATATCATTATGAAATCATCTGAATCTACGTTATCACCGAGTAATAAGAAAAATATTAAAAACCAGGCATTAAAAAGACACCTTCACAAAAAAAAAATCATTAATATTCTTTATAAAGAGGGTCCAAAATCCAACAAGCAGATTAGCGAGGATACGCATCTTAGCCCTCCTACTATAGCCCGGTTAATAAACGATCTTATTAATGAAGGACTTGTAATAGATTTTGGTATTGGAGATTCAGAGGGAGGCAGAAGACCTAATTTATTTGGAATAAAACCTGATTCCCGGTATATACTGGGAATAGATATCGGAAGAAACATCAGGCGTTTTGCATTGCTTAACTTCCATAATGAATTTGTTACTGAATTAGTATGCATTCCGGGAAAAATTAATAATGATCCTGAAATAGTGAACCAGGTATATCTTCAATCCTTAAAAATTATTAAAGAAGCGGGAATAGATTACAACAAGATCATGGGTATCGGGATTGTCCTTCCCGGATTGATCAATACACGTACCGGAAGGAGTTATAGCTACCTGAACTACAATGATAAGCCAGTTTCACAGATATTTGAAGAAAAGTTTAATCTTCCGGTTTTTACCGAAAATGATTCTAACCTGATGGCTCTGGGTGAGCATACTTTCGGTCTTGCTAAAGGAAAAGATAATGTTTTGTGTCTTACTCTGGTGGCAGGTATTGGAATGGGACTCATTCTTAATGGAAAGTTGTACTCAGGGAAATCAGGATTTGCCGGTGAATTTGGTCATATAATTATAGAAGAGAACGGTTTATTATGCACATGTGGGAAAAAAGGATGCCTTGAAACCATGGCTTCTGAGGAAGCACTTGTTCGTATGGCAAAAGAAGGGCTGGAAAAAGGTTGTACATCCATGATAACGAATATAGTTAATAACAATTTCGAAAACATCACATCTGAGGTTATTCTTAAAGCTGCTGAGAAGGAAGACCTTTTTGCCATTGATATTCTTTCAGAAGTTGGACATTACCTGGGAAAAGGGATAGCAACTTTAATTCACCTGTATAACCCTGAAATGATCATAATTGGTGGAAAAATGGCAAAAGCAGGTTTATATCTTACTGACTCCATTAAGCAAACACTTAACAAAAGGACAATCAGCCTGATCAGGCAGGACACTAAAATTGTAACATCTGAATTAGGTGAAAAAGCCGGCGTTATGGGAGCAACTTCTCTTGTTATGCATAGAATCCTTCAATAAATAATGAAACCCTTAATCTCAAAGCCCAAACTTTTACTTCCGATTGTTCTTCTTGGACTGAGTCTTTTCTCATGCAGTGACCAGATACACCAAACCGGTTTTGATGAACCGGAAGATCCCGTTATCCATGATCTCTCTGAATGGCAAAATATTACATCGGGACTTCATTCATCTTTTGGAAATACCAATAAACACTATTTATTCCGCTCAGTACCGGTAAACCAAAAAACTAATAAACAGGTTTGCACCGGGTGGAAAGGAGAACGTATAAATTTAATATTTTTATTATGGTCATCTGAATATCAGGAAAATATCAATATTTCTCCAGGTCCGTTATTTGGCAGAGACAATAACATTATCGATTCAACCAAAATCACTATCCATCCTCTCCGTTATGTTCTGACCGATGAGTTTCTGTCGGGTTGCGGATACCGGAGTCCTGATACAATACCGGCAAGCATTGTGCCCGACATGTTAGAAAATAATCAGGTTTTTAATCTAATCCCTCAATCTGTAAGACCTGTATGGGTTACGATTGATATTCCACAAAATGTTGAAAAAGATATTTATACAGGAATAATAAATATTAAATCAGGGGAAATAAATTCACAACCACTCCATATAGAACTAACCGTAATTAACCAAACCCTGCCAGATCCATCTGAATGGAATTTTCACCTTGACCTCTGGCAAAATCCGTTTGCCGTAGCCAGGTTCCACAAGGTTGAGCCCTGGTCGCAGGAACACATTGACATGCTTAGACCATACCTTACAATGTTAGCCGAAGCCGGTCAGAAATGCATTACTACC
>JAUXED010000071.1 GCA_030618105.1 Bacteroidota bacterium
TAACCAGTAACCAGTAACCAGTAACCAGTAACCAGTAACCAGTAACCAGTAACCAGTAACCAGTAACCAGTAACCAGTAACCAGTAACCAGTAACCATTAGATTTTATTATTAAGAAACATGTGGACAAATCTGAAATACATTTTAAAATATTTAAATTACTATCTGTTTTCAGGACATGGAAAAGGATATGGCATTCATTCCCCTTTTATTTACGAATATGTAACAAAAGTTTTGAGAGACCGGACAATTGACCGGAAGATAAAGAGAATTAATGATCTTAATTCGGCGCTGCGATCAGAGAAGGCAAAAGTGGATGCAACCGGTTTTGGTGCAGGATCACATTTTGGTAAAAGGAATAATGTCAGGATCGGAAATATTGCCCGGTTATCTTCCACACAAAAAAAATATGGCATTCTGTTGTATCGCACTGTTATGTTCTTCAAACCGAAAGTTATTCTGGAATTAGGCACATCTTTAGGTATTGGTACTTCATATCTTGCTTTACCTGATAAAAATGCCAGTATTTATACAATTGAGGGTTCGGAAATATTGTCTGCATTGGCCAGGGAAAATTTCAATAGGTTAAAGATCAGTAATATAAAGCAATATACAGGTAAATTCATTGAGGTGTTACCCGGACTGCTGGATCAGTTACCTGACATTGATCTGGTTTTTATTGATGGCGATCACAGGGAAGAAGCAACAATAAAATATTTTGAATTATGCCTTGAAGCAGTGAATTCTGAAAGTGTTATTATTATTGATGATATTCACTGGAGTAGTGGAATGGAGAAAGCATGGGAAAGGATAAAAAAATATTCTGATGTAAAATTGACACTTGACCTTTTCAGACTTGGTTTGGTATTTTTCCGTGAAGAGCTTTATTCAAAGCAACATTTAAGAATTAGATATTGAAAAGAAAATTGAGGGACATTTTGTTTGTCAACAAAATAAATTATTTTCGTAGTTAATTTAATAATCTATATTCAGTGATGGAAAATGTAATATCTTTTGAAGAAATTGTTAAGAATTATTATGTAGGAACAGTAGTTGTAAAAGCACTTCGTTCAGTTTCTATTAAGATAGATAAGAATGAATATGTAGCTATAATGGGTCCTTCGGGTTCAGGGAAATCTACCTTGATGAACCTGGTAGGCTGTCTTGATACACCAACGAGCGGAAAATATATTCTTAATGGCACTGATGTGAGCAAGATGGAAGATAACAAACTGGCTGAAATTCGAAACCAGGAAATTGGTTTTATTTTCCAGACTTTTAATCTGTTACCCCGGTATTCTGCCCTTGAAAATGTTATGCTTCCTATGGTTTACTCCGGTGTATCAAAACCGGACAGAATTATCAGGGCTAAGGCAGTTCTTGAAAGTGTAGGTTTGTCAGACAGGATAACCCATAAACCTAATGAGCTTTCCGGAGGACAACGTCAAAGGGTTGCAATGGCAAGGGCACTGGTTAATTATCCTTCAATTATTTTAGCAGATGAGCCTACCGGAAATCTTGATTCTAAAACTTCAAATGACATTATGGATGTAATTGGCAAGATACATGAGAGAGGGAATACTGTTATACTTGTTACTCATGAAGAGGATATTGCTCGACGTGCCAACAGAATTATCAGGTTGATTGATGGTATGGTTGATTCAGATACAAGTAATAAGAAAGCAGAGAGCGAAGAGCAAAGAGCGAAGAGCTGAGAACCCGTAACACGCAACTCGTAACTCGTAACTTTGAACTCTTTGGAAAATTGGAAATAAAGAATTGTGTTGCAGCGTTTAACATAACTACTCAATAATATAGTTTACAGTGAAGATCTATACCGGGACAGGAGACCAGGGAGAAACATCATTAGCCGGAGGTGCAAGAGTGCCGAAAAAGCATGTAAGAATTGAAGCATACGGATCGGTTGATGAATTGAATTCTTATATTGGGTTGATTAGGGTTCAAAAGATCAATGATGATGATAAATCTTTTCTTGAGTGGATTCAAAGTTGTCTTATGACCGTTGCTGCGGTTTTAGCATCAGATTATCCTGACAATAAAATTATTGTCCCCGGACTTGAAGAAAAGGATATTAATAAGATTGAAGATAAGATAGACTCCATAGACAAAAACCTTGAAACTTTATCTTCATTTATTATCCCGGGAGGAAATACAATTATTTCATATTGTCATATAGCGAGATGTGTTTGCCGCAGAGCTGAAAGAAGAGTTTTGGCAATTGATAGCATTGGTAAGAAAAGCAGGATATGTGCCAGGTATCTTAACAGGTTATCTGATTATCTTTTTGTCTTTTCCCGTAAGCTTACCAAAGATTTTAAGATAAGAGAAATTCATTGGTATCCCGGTTCAAAAAAATAAGTTTCCCCATTTGATTATTTGATATATATTTTTATATATTTGCACAATTTTTCAGGAGGTTCTAATTAGAGTCCGTCTATAAAGTTCGAAAGTTTAAGTAAATAGTAAAAATCACAAATGACAAGCACCAAAATACAAATAAATCTCAATAACTCAAATCACAATATTCAAAGCTGTTTCGGTCACCCGCTTGCCCAAAGTGCCTTTGGTACGGCGGGCAGATTTGATAATTGGTATTTGGATTTTATTTACTCACAGAATAATTAATTTTTAAGGTGTTCCCCGAAAAAAACGGGGCAAGCTGTGAGATCACTTCGTTAAGTTGTTATTTGTCATTTGTTATTTGGTGCTTTATTTACGGAAATGTTTGACTTTATGGACAAGCACTATAAGGGGATCTAAAATTGAGCATAAATGTATTGGACACTTGAATTAGCGTCAAAATTGGAAGATGCTCCCTGGCCTGCAGCTAAAGATGAATTAATCGATTATGCAATCCGTTCCGGGGCACCGTTAGAAGTAATTGAAAATCTTCAGGAGATTGAAGATGAGGATGAAATATATGAAAGCATTGAAGATATATGGCCTGACTATCCAAGTAAAGATGATTTCTTTTTTAACGAGGATGAGTATTAACCGAACAGGTTTTTTACGCCTATTTCCATTTAAAAATATCCCATTTATTTAGAGGCCGGAATGATTCCAGCCAACTAAACCCCTCAAGTTTAAGTTTTTCAGGATCTTCATCACCCGGTGGGGTCATAATACCATCTGGTTTGACAAGAAAGCTGATTTTACTTATTTCCTCGTTTTCAAGGTAAATAATAATGTCACTGCAAAGTGCCTGGTTTACTCCAATTATCTCTTCTTCGTCAATAGTATAATAAATTGTTTCACCGTTACCGGTTACATTTATCCGGTAAAGGTCATCGTCCCGGAAAAACGCAATCATATTCTTGCCTTTAATCTGATTGAACCGAATACTGTCTTCCTGTGTAATAATGAATGCGCTATTGTACATTTCCAGATGATCGGCGTGCCCGTTTTTTGTAAAAATTGCTATAGAATCGGCGGTTAACTGATTTTTTTCTGACCACAGAACGGGATCATTATACAAGTGGATAACTGAATCCCGGAATGAATAAACCATTGAATCGCATTTAGCCTGAAAATCATCCTTATACATTTTGCAATGGTAATATGCACTTACTGTACGGTATGTTTCTGTTGAATCCATAAAAGACCTGAGCGTATCGGCGTGAACAAAGAGACTATCGGTGCTGGTAATTTGAATAAAAACAGCACTATCAGTTACAAAGAACCTTTCCGGCTGTTCAAAATACTCTGAAAAATTTCCTCGAATAATTATATCTTTCAATGTATCAGTCAATTCAACATTACTATAGGCTTTTCCATAACCGTTTATTTTCTCATAATAAATTGAATCTCCTTTAACTATTTGATTTTTAGATTTTACCAGGGCATTTTTCCTGAGGTTACTAATATCAGTCTTTGTATTATACCAACCATCTTCGCAGTAAAGATAACTGCTGTCGCCAATTATTTCAGTTGGTCCAAAGAAATATGAAATTTCTGAAACGGTATTGTATTTCAATGTATCAGAAAAAATAGTATAATCAGGATTTACAATTACTACACTGTCTTTAAAGTGAAACTCTTTTTGTTTTGTGTTGTAGTTACCCAGGATACTACTAAGGGTATTCTCGTCTGACAAAATAATACCACCGTTAAAATAATATCCTACATCTGTGTTCAGATCATAATCCAGAAATTCCGTATTTAATTCAGCTTCATTATCAATAAGTGTTACATTACGCCTGATTATGGCAAGTTTCACTTCCCCTTCATACCGAAGAAAATCACCATAAAGATGAAGAGTATCTCCACGACGGATATAAACATTACTAAAAGCTTCCACCAGGTTTTGATTATCATAAAGATATGCGCTGTCGCAATACATAAATACATCTTCGTGTTGTAGTTCTACCTCTCCAATCAATTTTTTTAGATCAGGTCCGAATTTTTCGTTATACTCAAGTGTATTGGAATGGATTATTTGGATCTCGGTCTTTTTCTTCTGAGCCATACCCTGTGTAAATGGGAAGATAACTACAAGAACAAAAACTATGTAATAAATAATGTTTTTCATTTTATCATTCACTCATTCGCTCATTTATCCAGCCAACCCTTGTTTGAAAATTTACAGGTTTGATAATCATCAACTATCCGGATGTAAGTATTTCTTTGCTTATCATTAATCCAGTTACTGAAAAATTCTTGTTGTTTAGATTGTTTTGTAAGTTCCTGTAATAATTCATAGTCATTTTCCAGATTTGCTGTGTGAGGTTTAGAACGTGAAGTTATAGATACAATTTTGTAGACTAAATTCCCTTTTTCATCAATTGTTTCGAAAGGTTCAGATATCTCACCGGTTTTCATATCTTTAACTACATAGTACATCTCCCTGTTCAATTGGTCCATTTCAAACTTTGTATCTCCGGTTCTGGGGTTTAATATAATTCCGCCGCTAAGTCTTGAATCAGGATCATCAGAATATCTTCGGGCAGCATTTTTAAAAGAAATACTATCAGTACGAATTATACGGTTTAGGCTATCAAGAAAGTTTCTTGCCTGCTGTTTAGCCTCGGGTGAGGTTTTCGGTTTCATTAGAATATGACGCACATTTACCTGATCGTTTCTGCGATCAATAAGTTTAATAATATGATATCCAAACTCTGTTTCGACTATAGTTGATACAATACCTTCTTTCAGACTGAATGCTGTATTGGCAAATTCGGTAACTAAATCTGCTTTATTCATAAATCCTAATTTACCACCTTTAATTGCCGTACCTTTATCCTCCGAGTAAAGCACTGCCAGTGTTGAAAATTTTTCCCCGCTAATAATTCGTTTACGCAGGTTGAGAAGTTTTTCTCTTACCTCCAATTTTGCTTCCTCGGAAAACGGAGGGATTTTTACAATCTGACGGATTTCAATTTGTGAATTAATAAGGGGTAAGGAATCTTTTGGGGCACGTTTATAAAACTTCTTAACTTCTGAAGGTGTTACTGTAATCTCACCTGCAATGTTACGTTGCATTTCTTCTGTAAGAAGCTGATTACGTATTAATTCGCGAAAATCTTCCTTGATCTCCAGAATTGATTTTTTATAATAATCTTCCAGTTGTTTCTCAGAGCCTATTTGATTAATAAAGGTTTGTAATCTTCTGTTTAGCTCCATTTCAACCTGGCTTTCAGTGACTTCAATACTGTCAACCTTTGCCTGGTTAAGTAATAATTTCTGGGCAAGCTGGTCTTCAAAAATACTGCATTTAATTTTTTCCTCATTCCCTCTGTACCCTTGTGCTTTGAGTTGTATATACTGATTCTCAATATCAGATTGCAAAATAATCTGATCTCCCACAACACCTGCAATACGGTCAATTACTTCATCCTGCGCCGATATTGTAAATGAAAATATAACGCTGATAAATAATGCGAATATTTTCTTATTTATAGTTAAGTTTCTAAGTCCAGTTGCCATAGTGTTATAATTGTTTAATTGTTGTTTGCTTTCTTGTGGACTGCCGACTGTGGACTGCCGACTGTTTGGTTATCATGTTTTAATATATTTCAAATTTATTACGACTTAACGCATCATAATAAATATTGTTTTCTATTTCTTTCAGGAATTTTATTCTCCGGTTGTTTAAGATAATGCTTTTTATATTATCGTTGATATATTCTACAGGTGCGTTAGAACCTTCTAATCTGTAATCACGGATATTCGCAAAATACAGATATAATGAGTCGGAAGCTTCAATATACTGATTGTATTTAAGATAGCTTTGCTGATTGTTAACAGAAATAGGAATAATGTTCAATAACAGGTTAAAAGGAATCCAGTTCTCGTTGAAATAATCATATTTAGTGGCATACTGATAGCAATATCCTTCCAGTTTGGTTAAATTTTCACTGTTATTTGAACGATACCATTGTCGAACATTGGGTATGTTTGGACTGTTAATTGGAAGTTGAACAAAAAGAGTTTTTATAATGTTTTTGTCAAGGATAAAGATATTAAGATGTTGATTATAGAATTCTTCTATTTCACTTTGTGAGATTACGGTATCAAGTTTTTGATTTATCATTTGCTGCTGGTATTCATAGATCATTAATGAAGCCCGGGTGTCTTCCAGTCTTTTTAATACTTCCCGTTGTTCTTCAGTAGGTATATTAAGTTCTGCTTTTTGCAGAAGTAATTTGTTTTTGATCCATTTTTGTATATATGTTTTAGCTATTTCGGCACTGTCTTCTGCGGAAATATTTCCATTGAAAATATCCGGCAGGTCAGAGGGATAGAAGTACATATCTTCAACCCGAGCCAATGGTTCTTCCTGCTTATTAGGTTCTATTCTTGGACAACTTGATAATAGAATAACAAGTATAATAACGCAACCAAATCCAACCCAAACAATGTATCTATGAAACTTACTTCTGTTTTTCATATAAGTATACTGGTTTAATCAATTAAAGATATTAGTTTCTTATTTACCGAAACGGGATATTTATGTTTTAGATCTTCAAGCCATTTCTTTTCGAGAAAATCCTGATAATCAGCTGTAACCAATCCCCTGATCTCTATGAGTGGTTTAGGCTCCGGTGTTATTATTTTATGTATAACTACCAAATGTGTTTTTCCGTCATTGCTTATATACTCTGTTTTACCTGTATTCCATTTAACATGGTCAATAATATAATTTTCTTCCGGTTTATAAATTCCGTGAGTAATAGTGAGGTTATTTGTATCGGGGAAATGGTTGAATTTAATATTGAAATCCTTGTCAGTGTATTTTATTTGCTTACGTTTTTTTACCATCCGGTTTAATTTATTCAACCCGGAATTATCGCGTAGGGTATAGATAGTAGCATCAACCTGCTTTGCTGTGAGATATTTATTCTTCTGAGTCTCATAGAATTTTTTCAGGCCGGCAGTATCTTCAATTGCTTTTGTCCATACTTTATTATCCATTATTTCAAATAATAAGATCCCATCATGGTATTCATTCATAAGATACCTGAATTCAGGATAATTAATTTCCAGCCTTTGTTTTTCGTATTGGATTAATTCCTGGCTGACGAATTCAGAAAACAATCTGAGAACAGAAGTCTTAACAAAATCAGGATCAATTCCCGATTTACTATTCATAATATACCTGTTAAAATCTGATTGATCATAATTTTTATCTGCGAATGAAAAAAGTATTGAATTAAATTCTGAAAGTTTTTCCGGCAATCTCCCTGAATTAATAACCTCAGGAGTTATTAAGTTATCATAATCAGATAGTTTAGTTGAATCAGTATAGAAATTGTACTTATTCTTAAGTTTATTGACAAAAGCTTCCATGGCAATTTTTGCTCTCCCGCTTTTGTAGACTTTTTCTTTGAGCTGATGTTTTAGTTCATTATATGACTCTAAATCCTGTTTACCAATTCTTTTAATTATATGCCAGCCAAAATTTGTTTGTACAGGTTCACTTATGTCTCCATTTTCGTTCAGGGAAAACGCTACTTTTTCAAATTCCGGAACCATTCGTCCGGTACCAAACCATGGAAGTTCTCCTCCGTCCCGGGCCGAACCGCGGTCGTCAGAATATTTCTTTGCCAGTTCTGTAAATGATTCACCTGTATTAAGCAATTTATATATTCTGTAAATTTTCACTTCTGCAGAATCAATGATTTTTTTACCCGATCCCCTTGGTACGGCAACCATAATATGAGCTACTTTTACTTTCCCCTGGGCTTCTCTTTTGTCATTTATCCGGAGGATATGATATCCGTATTTTGTTCTTACAGGCATAGTTACTATACCGGTATCATTTTTATACGCGGCATTTTCAAATGGATAAACCATTTGGAATGCATTGAAGTAGCCAAGGTTGCCTCCATTGGTTTTTGCTGTCGGGTCATCAGAGGTGCCGCGCGCGATAGATTCAAATGACTCACCAAATTGAATCCGGGTTCTTATAGCAATAGCTTTTTCGTAAGCTGTCAGCGTATCTTCGGATGCAGGATTATTTTTGAGTTTTACAAGTATATGACTAACATTTACTTCCGTTTTCAATCTGTTGTATGCTTCCCGGGTAAGGATTTCAATTGTAGCAATATCAGTAAGGTAGGTTTTAGCAAGTTGTTCTCTGTATCCTGCAAGTTCCTTTTTAAAAGCACTCAGAGTATCCATTCCAAGGTTTTCAGCTTCAACAACTTTAAGTTTAAAATTTATAAAAAGATCAAGATACTCTTCTATTGTAGTTGACAGATTGTTAATGTTTTGGGTATTATTTTTCTGATGTATCCATTCAAACTCACTAAGGCTGATCTTATGGTTTCCAATTGTCAATAAAATCTTTTCTTCTTCAGGTTGTGAGAACGAGAGAACAGGTATTAATATCAGGCATAAACAAAGAAGTGCATTTTTCATATCCTGTGTTATTGATGGTTTAAATCTGTAAATTATCTGCTATAATTGGGTGATTCTCTTGTGATGGTAACATCGTGGGGATGACTTTCCAAAACACCTGCACTGGTAATCCTTACAAATTTAGCTTCAGCCAATTGTTCCAGATTTTTTGCTCCACAATAGCCCATTCCGGCTCTTAGTCCGCCCAACAACTGATAAATGACTTCTGCAAGTGTTCCTTTGTAGGGTACACGGGCAGAAATTCCTTCCGGTACAAGTTTCTTTATATCATCTTCAATGTCCTGGAAATATCTGTCTTTTGATCCATGTTGCATTGCTTCAATTGATCCCATACCACGGTATGATTTGTATTTTCTTCCATTATAAATAATTGTCTCACCTGGCGATTCTTCAACCCCGGCAAGTAAAACTCCGGTCATTACCGAGTTGGCTCCGGCAGCAAGTGCTTTAATAATGTCACCTGAATATTTTATTCCGCCGTCAGCTATTATTGGAATACCGGTATCTTTTAACGCATCTACAACATTAAAAATTGCACTAAGCTGAGGTACACCAACTCCGGCAATTATCCTGGTAGTGCATATTGATCCTGGTCCTATACCTACCTTAACACCATCGGCTCCTGCATCAGCCAGGGCTTTTGCACCTTCCCGGGTCCCGACATTTCCAGCTACAACATCCAGTCCGGGAAATTCCTTTTTCACCTGCTTTAATATTTGTATAACAGCTTTAGTATGACCATGGGCAGTATCAATAACAATTGCATCAGTATTTGATTCTACCAAAGCCCTAACTCTTTCCATTGTATTGGAAGCGATTCCGACTGCTGCAGCAACTCTGAGTCTGCCTTTACGGTCTTTGCATGAATTAGGGCGGTCTTTTGATTTTGAGATATCCTTGTAGGTGATTAACCCTATCAGCTTATTATTTTTATCAATAATTGGAAGTTTTTCAATTTTATGCTGTTGTAAAATTTCAGCAGCCTGGCTCAGATCAGTTTCCCGGTTAGTTGTTACAAGGTTTTTCGTGGTCATTATATCCTTTATGGAAAGATTGCCATCCAGTTCAAACCTGAGATCACGGTTGGTTACAATACCAAGCAGGGTATTGTCTTTATCCACAACAGGAATTCCACCGATTTTATACTCCTGTATTATAAGATTAGCATCGTTTACAGTGGCATCAGGTTGTATGGTAATGGGTTCAAGGATCATTACGTTTTCTGCTCTTTTAACTTTTTTAACATGCTTTGCCTGCTCCTTGATACTCATATTCTTATGAATGACACCGATACCTCCCTCACGGGCAATTGCAATTGCAAGATTTGCATCAGTGACAGTGTCCATTGCAGCAGAAATAATGGGAGTGTTTAGAATGATATTTCGTGAGAACTTTGTTGTAAGAATTGCTTCATGCGGCATAACCTCAGAATAGGCAGGTAAAAGGAGGACATCATCAAAAGTCAACCCTTCATATTGTATTTTGTCAGGACATGGTGCCATTTTTAATAATATTTAGTTAAATTTAAGTGGCGCAAAAGTACAAAAAATATGGCGTATGATGAAAAGTTAAAAGAATGAATATTTATCAGCAAATATTATCACGTTACTGGGGCTATTCTAAATTCTGGCCATTACAGGAAGATATTATCAAATCGATTGCAAATGGTCATGATACATTGGGACTGATGCCCACAGGTGGTGGTAAATCGGTTACCTTTCAGGTACCGGCGCTTGCCAAAGAGGGAATTTGTCTTGTAGTTACACCACTGATAGCCCTTATGAAAGACCAGGTTGAGGGACTTAAAAGAAAAGGTGTTAAAGCAATGGCTGTTTACTCCGGTATGACAAGAAAAGAGATTGATATCGCGCTTGATAATTGTATCTATGGTAATTATAAATTCCTCTATTTGTCACCGGAAAGACTGAATACGGAAATATTCAGGGCAAGGGTGCAAAAAATGAAAGTTTCTATTGTGGCTGTGGATGAGGCTCATTGTATTTCTCAATGGGGCTATGATTTTAGGCCTTCCTATCTAAAAATTACCGGTCTTAGGGAGCTTCTGCCAGACGTGCCTTTCCTGGCAATTACTGCAACAGCTACTCCGGAAGTGGTTGATGATATTCAGGAAAAACTTCAATTTAAAAAGAAAAATGTACTTAAAACAAGCTTTGAAAGGAAAAATCTTGTTTATCTGGTAAGGATTACATCTGATAAGCAGAAATACTTATTAAATGTGATAAATAGATCTACGGGTAGTGGCATAGTGTATGTTCGGACCAGAAGGAAAACAAAAGAAATTGCCGATTTTCTGAGTGCAAACGAAATATCAGCATCTTATTATCATGCCGGTCTTAGTCATCCGGTGCGTTCAGAAAGGCAAAAAGGATGGACTGATGGAAAGATAAGGGTTATTGTTGCAACTAATGCATTTGGAATGGGAATAGATAAAGCTGCTGTCCGCTTTGTAATTCATGTTGATATTCCCAATTCACCTGAAGCATATTTTCAGGAAGCAGGCAGGGCA
>JAUXED010000084.1 GCA_030618105.1 Bacteroidota bacterium
ACGAATTAAAGTATTATAAGGTATTGAGAAATCCTTCTTAAAGTCTCTATCATATTTATAAAGTTCATTTGATACTCCCATCCAAACATTTCCTTTATCATCATCATAAATAGCATCAATTGATTTATTAGGGAGTCTATTTAAAGAAGGATCTATTTGTTTATAAGTTCCATCCGGGCTTTTTTGTATAACCTCAACCCATTTCCTGCTTTTATCCTGCAGGCTGAACCACAAATCACCATTTGCAGCTTTAATCATACGGAATATTTCCATCTCTCCACTGGAATACCTGCTACCAAAAGTCGAATCTGGTTCAAATTTTTCCTTTGCATCGTTAAAGCAATACAAGCCTGCTGAGGTAATGAAATAAATTTTATCGTCAAGCTTTGAAATATAATTCTTATCATTCCTAGGCAATCCATCTTCACTGGTAAAAGCAGTGATAATAGTATCCACCTGGTTTGAAAAATCTATCATTTTTACTCCGTTATATGCAGTACAAAGCCATAAGCGTCCACTATTATCTTCAACAATAGATCTGATTTCCTGGGCAAAATCCTTCTCATAATCCTGGTACCATTTACCATTCCTGTATTCAAGGATCACCATGCTATTTCCACCCAGATAAATTTTATTCTTATTAATAGATGACCCGGCCAACTCAAAGATATAGTATTTTCGCCCCTGAGGTTTGATGCCAACTACATTTTGATCGACCAGAATTCCATCTTCTATCCCGGAGATATCAAATAACCCCCCAGAACTCCCGACCAGAAGCCGTTCTGGAATCGTTCCTCCGGCATCAAATTTTAGAAACGACCATGCAGCAGTATTAATATTTTTAACTTTTCGAAAACTGACAATCTTGTCACCTTCCATAAAATATACTCCTGAGCTTGTACAAACAAATATTTTTCCTTTATATTGAATAATGTCATTTATTGGATCCTTAAAACCGGACGATTCAGTAAATTTGGTTAAAGGGGAATTTATTTCAAGCTTGGCAATACCAATATTCAAGGCAAGCCAAAGTGGTGTTTGATTAAGATTTGCCTGGTTGACAAACGGATAATAAACCATCTCATCCTGGAGCCCTGTACTTTTATCAAATTTTTGGATAACCTGACCTTCCTTATCAACAATCAAAAATCCACCATATATAGTAGCTAATCCCAACCTGTTATTTCCTAATGAAATAATTTGGTATAACATTTTTTCCTTCAGGTAATTATTAACGTCAGGAGAGATAACATCATTTTCAACCTCTCCTGTTTCAGGATCATACTGAAAAATACCTTTAGTAAAAGTTCCAACCCATATTTTACTATCTGGTCCTGGGACCATTCCTGAAATATTATATAAATGAAAGTACCCACCCCCTAATGCAACTCTCAGTGTATCAGCATCTATTGTAAGGAGCCCGGCAACGAAGTCTCCCTGGTAGAGATGATTTTTTACAATAAAACTCCAAAATCCGTCGCCAAAGCCAAACTCAGATATATCAATTACTGATATTGAATCTTTTTCAGGGGAATATTTATAAAGTTTTTGCGGACTGCAAAAATATATATGATCTTCAAATAAAAATGTTTTCCACACATTATTGAAATCACGGTTTGTAGTATCAATTTTGTTAATAAGGCTATTATACTGAAGTTCGCCCCAATTATCAGGTTGCAAATATCCTATTTCTCCAACCGCTCCAATATACACTGTCCCGTTATCATCAACCCCTAATGATCTGACAATAGAATTATTCGAGATTGGGATACTTCTCCAGTTCACACCATCAAATTCGAGTACACCATTTTCTCCGTTCCCGAAATACATAATACCTCGCTTATCTATCACGATAGCCCAGTTCTGCTCACTGCCACCGATTTCATCCGGAGAATAATTCCTCAGGAAAGGTAAACCCTGCCTGTGTACTTTAACAGCATCCTGTGTATAAGAAAATAGTGTAATAAAAATAAATACTCCAGCAATTATTATTAATCTTTTCATAATGTGAGGTTGAACCGGTAATTATAATAATATCATTGCAAATTTAGCCTAATAAAAATAAGGAAAAATTTATTATATTTAAATTTTGCTAGCACAAATATAATCAACTTCTTTATTAATAGTAACGGGTTAATAATGAGGGTTAAAAAAATTATTGGGTTTCAATTACTTTTTTTCTGTTTGTTTATATGGAATAATTATGCTCAAATTTCAACCAGGGTCAACCTTACTCCTGAAGCAAACAGTTTGAGTATTATATCAAACGATATAAATTCCCTCAAAATACTATTTAAATTATCCTCGTATGATCTTCTTCCCGTGAGTACCAGTGAAGGAGACTTTATCAGATTGATTGTTAAAGGTTTTCAGACAAACTATAATGAAGGATTTCCGGAATTACCGGAATTGAATAAATTAATAAATATCCCGGCAGGAGCAGAAATAAGAATAGTACTAAAATCGGTAAGAGAGAAGGAAATTTCACTGGCACAATACGGTATACAGACCAAAATATTTCCATCACAGCCATCCAGACAAAAACAAATAGTTTCAGATAGTCTTGAATTTTTATATAACAAACCATTTTATTCTATTAACAGTTTCAATAAGGATAAATTTATTGAAGTAAAAGAAATAGGAAATATACGGGGACGAAGAATAGCAGGATTACAAATAGCTCCATTTCGGTATAATCCTGTTTCTAATATATTGAAAGTTGTTTATGAAGCTGATATCGAAATTATTTTTGAGAATCCCGATATAGAGCAGGATAAATTGTTAAAAAATAAATATAAAAGCCGGATATTTGAAAGAACTCTCAGCAAAATCCTTAACTACAAAGCGGAAGAGACAAAAAGCCCGGGTATTGAAAAACCTGTTAAATATATCATCCTCTCAGATACGATATTTCACGATATTCTTCAACCTTTTATTAAATGGAAAACACGGAAAGGATTTAATGTAATCGAGTTATACACCGGAGAAAATGGTGCAGGCACCACACGTGAGGAGTTGAAGGATACATTAAAAGGGATTTATACCTCTGCCACGCCTGATGATCCCGCTCCAACGTTTTTATTGATCGTTGGTGATGTTGAACAAATACCAACATCTCAGTCTTCAGGACAGGTAACTGATCTTTACTATGCAGAATACGATGGTTCCGGAGACTATCTGCCAGACATTTTCTATGGTCGTCTTTCAGCCAGGGACACATCGGAGCTTATCCCGCAAATTGATAAGATCATGGAATATGAACAATATCTGTTCCCCGACCCTTCATTTCTTGATGAGGCAGTAATGATTGCAGGTATGGATGGCTCCTATGCCTCAGTCTGGGGAAATGGGCAGATCAACTACGAAACCATCTATTATTTCAACCCTGCTCATGGTATCAATTCTCATACATACCTTTACCCGGAGTCAGGAAGCAATGCTGATACTATTATAAAAAATATCAGCGATGGCGTTGGGTTTGTCAATTACACCGGTCATGGGGAACACAACAGATGGTTAAACCCGGAATTTCATATTAATGATATTGACAGCCTCAAAAATTTGAGTAAATATCCTTTGATGATCGGCAATGCCTGCTCTACTACAACTTTCCATCTGGATAATTGTTTAGCTGAAGCACTTGTGAGGGCTGAAGGAAAAGGAGCCCTTGGATATATCGGGTGTACAAACGAATCATTCTGGGATGAAGACTATTACTGGGCTGTTGGTATTGGACCAATAAAAGCCAACCCGACATATGAAGAAACCGGATTGGGAATGTACGACCGCGTATTTCATGATAACGGGGAACCGGAAACAGACTGGTACACAACCCAGGGGCAAATGATATATGCCGGGAATCTTGCAGTTACAGAAAGTAATTCAATACGTAGTAAATATTACTGGGAGATATATACCCTGTTAGGCGACCCATCTCTAATGGTATATTTTTCTGTTCCTGATCCAATAGTAGTGACTGTGCCGGACACATTGCCTGTAGGTGTTTATAATCTTCATTTTCAATGCGAACAAAATGCTTATGCTGCTCTTTCAATTGACGATAAATTACTGGATGCAACCTACACAGATGCATCAGGTGTTGCTATACTCGAGTTTCTGCCTGTTGACTCAGTAAAACTTGCTGAACTGGTAATTACCAAACAAAATCGAAGACCATTTATTGACACTTTGAGCATTGTTGCGGATAATGGCCCTTACATTACCTATAAGGACCACATTCTGGAAGACACTGCCGGAAATTACGATCACATAGCTGATTATGGTGAAACTATAGGAATTACCCTTACTGTAGAAAATGCCGGTAATGAAAATGCCGGTAATGTAATGGTAAAATTATCTGCAGCCGATTCATTCATCCAGGTTCCGGATAGTCTCGAAGCATTCGGGACAGTGAATGCATACACCAATTCAACTATTCAATATGCCTTTCAGATAAAAATAAAGGATAGCATTCCGGATCATCATATGACGACCATGCATCTGGAAATTACTGATTTAGCCGGAAATAAATGGGATTCATATTTCAGGATTGAGTTAAATGCTCCCGTATTAGAAATTGGTAAGATAAAAGTATTGGATATGGCAGAAGGAAATGGGAATTATAAGCTTGACCCCGGAGAAAAAGCTGATATCCAGGTTGAGATATCTAATGAAGGACATAGCAGTGCTTATGACCTCATTAGTTCACTTATTACATCAAACAGTTATGTTACTATTCAAAATGAAACATTTAACATTACTGAACTTAAGGAATCGGAAACGAAATATGCTTTATTCTCCGTAGAGATCGATCCTTCAGCTCCTCAGGGTACAATTGCAACATTTAACCTTAGTTCCGGTTCAGGGAACTATTCAGCCATAGACTCATTCAATCTTCACATAGGACTAATATATGAAAGTTTCGAAAGTGGTGACTTCTATCAGTATAACTGGAAAAACGACAGCTTGTATCCATGGACAATTGTCTCTTCTAATCCCTATGAAGGAAGTTTTACCGCACAATCAGGTTCCATCAGTCATAATCAGAAATCGGAACTGTCCCTTGCACTCGAAATATTTGTTGATGATACTATCTCGTTTTACCGGAAGATCTCATCTGAAAAAGACTACGATTTTCTGAGATTTTATATTGATTCTGTCCTTGCAGGAACGTGGTCAGGCGTAAGTGACTGGACACTGCAGGAATATCCTATTTTAACCGGCGACCATACACTTCAGTGGATCTATCAAAAAGACGGATCGTTAAGCCACTGGGAGGACAAAGCCTGGATCGACTTTATTGTCTTCCCCGAGTATACATTTACAAAATTCAATATCGGTCCAGGCAAATTAATAACCCCGGTATCAGGTCTGAATCTTACCAATAGTGAAGATGTTATTGTGGAAATAAAAAACTTTGGCCCGGAAACTATTGACTCTTTGTATGTAGGATATAAGGTTGATGGTGTAAACAAAGCTATTGAAACAGTACGCTCTGTTTTAGATCCTTACGGTTCATTGCAACATACATTTTCAATTCCTGCCGATCTTTCACTGTTCAAAGAATATACTTTTGAAATCTTCACGAATCTTGCCGAGGATGATTTCCGTGGAAATGATACCCTAACAGTAATAGTTGAAAATATTCCAACTATTGATGTTGGTGTATTATCTTTCGTATCACCTGTGCAAAAAACATATTACTCGAATGAGGAACCGGTTAGTATATGGATTGGAAATTTCGGAACAATTACCGTATCAGAATTCCCGGTGTTTTATTCAATAAATGATTCTATCCTGACCAGCGATTTTGTTAATGCACTTATTTATGCAGGTGACAGTATTCTTTTTACATTTCCTTCAACAGCCGATCTGTCTGATTTCCAGTCGTATTACATATCAAGCTACACACAATTAGATGAAGATACTATCTACACTAACGACTCTGTCTTTATTACAATTGACCACCATACAAATCTTAAGCATGTCCCATTTGACTGGCTTACAGAGATAAATTTATTTCCAAATCCGGCGAGAGATTTCCTCAATCTTTCGGTTAAAACAACTGATGAAGGAGAATTTTCAGTTCGAATAATGAATCTTACCGGACAGGTATTAATGGAAAAAACCTGTTATGTTTCGGAGGGATTTCAAACCATAGACATACCAATAAATACTTTGATCCCGGGTCCTTACCTTTTTACTATTCATGTTGATGAAAATGTAGTGGTTTACCGGATTCTAAAACAATAAATATTTTATAAATATGGAAGAAAAAATACCTGCAAGAGATGAAGCATGGATACTTTTCAAAAAGTATAATGAATCTGAGAGTCTTACAAAACATGCACTGGCTGTAGAAGGTGTAATGCGATATATGGCAAGAAAGTATGGGGAAGATGAAGAAAAATGGGGCATATTAGGATTGATTCATGACCTTGACTATGAAAAGTTCCCTGATCAACATTGCAAAAAAACTGAAGAGATACTTAAAGAAAACAGGTGGCCTGAAGAATTGATACGCGCAGTTTTAAGCCATGGCTGGCAAATTGTAACCGATGTTGAGCCTAAAAGCCTGATGGAAAAAACCTTATATGCCATTGATGAGCTTACAGGATTAGTTGTAACATCTGCTCTTGTAAGGCCATCACGTAGCGTTCTTGACATGAAGGCAAAATCGGTAAAAAAGAAATGGAAAGATAAACGGTTTGCAGCAGGAGTAAACCGGTCGGTAATTGAAAAAGGGGCTGAAATGTTAAATATCGAACTATCAGAATTAATAACTGATACAATTATGGGAATGCGTGAAGTTGCCGACGAGATTGGTTTGAAAGGCAATCCGGTAATATAAAATTGAAAATCCCGGATAAGAGTTTAGAAGTTAAGAAATTGTGTTGCTGTGATGCAGTGTTAAAGGTTACGTGTTTCGGGTTACGGGTTACGGGTAAAAATTCAGATACATAAAGTTATTACTGTTTTATCTTTGAGTCCGCTCCGAAAAATTAAAAAAAAGAAAATGCCACTAAAACACCCCGATACAGTCGTTCCTCCTTACAGGGCAAGCTAAGTCACTAAGATTCACAAAGGGTTTATTTTCATTGCTTTAACTTTTGTGTATCTTTGTGTTTTTGTGTCTTTGTGGCAAGAATAACACTTTTCGGAGTGGACTCATCTTTGCTACCAGATAAATTGCCGTATGTCTGAAAAAAAAGTGTGGTTCAGATTTTATGAAGAACTAAACGATTTTTTGCCAAAGAATAGAAAAAAGGTCAGGTTTCAGATTGAATGTGAACAGAAACAATCAGTCAAAGATGCAATTGAGTCGCTGGGTATTCCCCATACTGAAATTGATCTTATTCTGGTAAACGGGCAATCAGTATCATTCGATTATCATATCCTGCCTGATGATAATATCTCGGTATATCCGGTTTTTGAAAGTCTGGATATATCACGGGTCACACGACTCAGGAATAAACCTTTACGTATTCCATCATTCATACTTGATGTTCACCTGGGTAAGCTTGCAAAATATTTACGTATGACCGGATTTGATACTTTATATGAAAACCGTCTTGATGATAACGAAATCGTTGAAATAGCTATACGCGAAAAGAGGATCATACTAACACGTGATATAGGACTTCTGAAACATAAGGTTGTTACCCATGGTTACTGGATCAGATCACAAAAGCCCGTGGAACAATTTACTGAAACTGCCAGGCGTTTTGACCTGTTTTCAAAGTTCAAACCATTCTGCAGATGCACAGTTTGCAATGGTTTAGTTAAAAAAACAAATAAACAATCTGTGATTCACCAATTGAAACCCAGAACAAAAATTTACTTTAATGAATTTTTTAAATGCTCATCTTGTGGCAAGGTTTATTGGAAAGGATCTCATTTTGAAAGAATGCAGAACCTCATTGTTGAGCTTGCTGATGTGGAGTAAGAGCATAGTGCTTAGGGCATAGAGCGTAGGGCAGCATGCAATATTTTAATTATATAACAAGTCTCTTAAGAATATTTCAGACTATATCGTATGAGAACTTTTGTATTAGGAGATATCCACGGAGCGTATAAAGCCCTGAAACAATGTTTTCAGAAGGCAGGATTTGATCATGAAACAGATCAGCTTATTTTCCTGGGCGATGTTTGTGACGGATGGCCTGAAGTTTATGAAGCAACAGATGAATTATTAAAGGTAAAAAATCTGGTATATATTATCGGGAATCACGATGACTGGGCACTTACCTGGGCGAAAACGGGCTATGCTCCGGAAATCTGGCTTGCCCAGGGAGGTGTAGCTACCATTGAATCATATTCCCGGAATGTTCCATCAGATCACATCCGTTTATTGAGCCAGGCTAAGGAATACTATATAGATGAAAATAAACTTTTTGTGCACGGTGGAATAAAACCTTTTGTAGAACTCTGTGAGCAGGACAGAACTGTTTTTCTATGGAACCGGGAACTGGTTAATCTAGCTTTAAAAAGAAAAATGCTTAACGACGAAAGTCAAATAACCCGTTTTACTGAGGTTTATGTAGGCCATACTCCAACTACTAATTACGGATCTGATATGCCTGTTCATGCATGTGAAATATGGCTTATGGACACAGGTGCAGGTTGGCATGGCAAACTATCCATGATGAATATTGATACTAAAGAGATATTTCAGAGCGATCCCGTACCTGATCTTTATCCGGAACATACCGGACGATCCGGTATCATCTAAATGGAAACCTACAGAAAACAACCGGAGGATCACTACGAAAATATTAACTTCGCAGAATAATTTTTATTCATGCAAAATGCTCATATGGAAAAGGAGTCTCTGTTTGGTAAGAATATCGATGAGCTTAAAGAAATAGCTGTAAAAGCCGGAATGAAGGAATACACCGGAAAACAAATAGCTCATTGGTTGTATTGCAAAGACATTCGTGATATAGATGAGATGACTAACCTGTCGATAAAGAACCGAAGTGCACTTAAAGAGAATTATCAAATTGGCTTAGAAAATCCGGTTAATGAACAGACCTCGGCAGATGGAACAAAGAAATACCTGTTTCCTGCAGGTGAGAATAAATTTATCGAGACTGCCTATATTCCTGAAGAAAAAAGAAACACTGTATGCTTATCCACGCAGGTGGGCTGTAAATATGGATGTGAATTCTGTATGACAGGTAAGCAGGGATTCCAGGGAAATCTTACGTCAGGACAAATAATAAACCAGATTAAAAGCCTGCCTGAAAAGGACCTTATCAGCAACATTGTATTAATGGGTATGGGAGAACCACTTGATAACCTACAAGAAGTAATGAAAGCTCTTGACCTGTTAACATCGGATTGGGGGTTCGCTATGAGCCCCCGTCGTATTACTTTGTCCACTGTCGGGATACTTCCTGCCTTGAAAGAGTTTCTTGATAAAAGTGAATGCCACCTGGCGTTGAGTCTTCATACTCCTTTTGAAAAAGAAAGACAAAAACTCATGTCTGTTGAAAATAAATATCCATTTAAAAAAGTTCTT
>JAUXED010000081.1 GCA_030618105.1 Bacteroidota bacterium
AACCGTAATCATTTCAAAACCCAAAGAGAAATAACTGTATTTTATAACCCTGATAAAAACTCATCCTCATCTTTAAGGAACCTGCTTCTTCTAAATTTGGATAAATTAATAATCGGCAAGCGAACAATAAACAGACAATTGGGATGGTGGGTTATAATAGTTAGTACTTTGGTAATGTCGATAGGATCATTTTTTTTGGTACAGGCAACCGATTGGCTTGGAAGCGATAATTATCAAGTGCCATTACTGGGAGAATTCGAGGGACTTGGAATACCATTAATATTTGTTGCTGTTATTTTATCGGCTGCAGCATCAAGTCTGCCGGATACTGTTATTTCTGTTTTAGATGCAAAAAAAGGTTATTATGATGATGCTATTTCAAATGCGCTTGGCAGTAATATTTTTGATATCTCATTTGCAATAGGTCTGCCTCTGCTTTTATACACACTGTTATTCAATCCTATTGAAATGCATCCTGAAACTATCTCTATAGGTTCAGAAATATGGGCTTTCCTGTTTATTATTACTTTATGTGCATTCCTGATATTTTTTATAGGGAAACACTTTAACAGGAAAAAAATAATTATGTTAATCGGTTTCTATCTACTGTTTATGATCTATGTTATAGGGAAAAGTTATGATCTTGAAATTGTTGATAAATTATCCAAAATTTTATTAAGAATAGTAGATTTTATCAAATTCTAAACTTCCTCTTTTTTCAGGTGTTGTAGTGTTACGGGGTATATTTCTTCCCTCTTTGCTCTTTGCTCTTTGCCCTTAGCTCTTTGCCCTTAGCTCTTCGCTTCTTTATACCAGGACATTCAACCCTCCGGGAATGATCTTCACATCAACATACCTTCCCGTTATCATAGGTTCACCATCAAGATGTACATATCCCGGTGATTCCCTTTCCACACTTACCTCTTTACATTTTACTATCTCAACATATTTACTTGAATCGATATTTTTTGTTAATAACCGAATTCCAATATCCAAAGCTCTGTAAAAAGGGAATGGCGATAACATAGAGACATCCATTAAGCCGTCCTTAATACTGGCTTGTGGGGCAATAGATGCTTTGTTCCCGTATTGTGAACTATTTGCAAATGTAACAAGGAACAAATCCTTTCTTATTTCTCTCTCGTTAATTCTGATAACATATTTCTGTGGAGTATAAGATATGAAATGCGCCAGGATTAGTCGCAGATAGGAAAAAAAGCCACGTTTCCGCAAAAGAGAAAATTCTTGTCCTATCATGGCATCAAAACCAATACCGGCTGTACAGAAAAAAGGTGTACCATTTAGTATTCCGTAATCAACCGCTACAGGGCGAGCGTTCCTTAATAAATCAATGGCACCGGGTAAATTCAAAGGAATACCCAGGTGCCGTGCCAGACCGTTCCCTGAACCTGTTGGGATAATTCCTACAGCTGCTTCCGTATTCACTAACCCCCGTGCAACTTCATTCACAGTACCATCACCTCCTACAGCAACAAATCTTTTAATACCTTCTTTAACCTTTTCTTTTACAATAACGGTTGCTTCACCCTGCTTGCCTGTTTCAAAAAAATAAGGTTCCGGAAAAAAGTGATCGGTCAGTTTCAGGATTTTTTCCTTTAAATCTCTTTGTGTTCGATTACCTGCTATAGGGTTTATGATAAAAACTATCTTTTCCAAAATATTACGAGTTTCGGGTTACGAGTTTCGGGTTACAAGTTAAGTTTTCCAGATGAATCTAAAAAAAACTAACCGTTTTCAATTTATAACACTTTCTTTTAATAAATTTCGTTCTTTATACAAAAATCAGGATTGTACGTAAGAAATTACTCTTACCTAATGAGAGAATTACTAAAAATATTACTGATACTTATTGTTGGTATTGAATTAAATGCGCAAACGGGTGGTTCCAGCACATACCAGTTTCTAACTCTTCCTGTTTCAGGCAGAATTGCATCACTGGGCGGCAAGATGATCACTGTTCCCGGCAATGACATGAACCTTGTTTTTTCAAACCCATCACTGCTTAACAAAGAAATGAACAATGAACTGGTTCTGAATTATTCGGGATATTTTGCTGACATTCGTTACGGATATGCAGCATACTCACATTCATTCGACAAGTTAGGAAATTTTGCTGTCGGTATTCATTTTATTAATTATGGTGAATTTATCGCAGCCGACCGGACAGGAATTATTACCGGGAAATTCCAGGCAGCAGAACATGCTTTTCATCTTACATGGTCGATACCTATTGACAGCACTATATCGGTGGGTGTCAGTCTTAAACCTGTATTATCAACTTTCGAAAGATACCGGTCAACCGGAATAGCTGCCGATTTCGGAATTTCCTATATCAGCAGGAACCGTTTATTTGCAGCTTCTTTGACAATAAACAACTTAGGCCGGCAGATATCTACCTATTATGGCGGAAATCATGAACCACTTCCTTTCGAAGTACAGCTTGCAGTTTCAAACAAACTTGAACATGCGCCATTCAGATTTTTCCTCACAGCTCACAGTTTGCAACACTATGATCTGCTGCCGCCCGAAGAAAATATAAACAACGGATATAACAATTCTGAAAGAGAATCTTCAGGGGTTGAAATTTTTGGCGACAACCTGATGAGACACATGGTAATGGGTCTGGAGTTTATTCCTTTTGAGAACTTTACCTTGCGTTTTGGGTATAATTACCAAAGAAGACAAGAGCTCCAGATACCTACAAGAATTTCAACTGTTGGATTCTCGTGGGGTTTCGGTCTCAAAATTTCGCAGTTCAGGCTAAATTACGGCAGGGCAACTTATCACCTGGCAGGTGCTTCCAATCATTTTTCCTTCAGCACTAATATGGGGAATCTGTATCAGAAAGTTTTTAATTGAAGAAATGAGTAAACGAGAAGAAGTTTAAATTCTTGTTTTATCTTTGCCGACATGAGAACGTCGAATAAAAAGTGTCTGACAATAACTATTGACGGGTATTCGTCTTGTGGTAAAAGCACCTTTGCCAAAGAGATTGCCAGAAGATTAAAATATAAATACATTGACAGCGGAGCAATGTACAGGGCTGTTACCTTGCTTTGTATAAAAAATAATATTATTAGTAGAGATAAATTTGATATAAAAGCCCTGAAATTACTTATCGCAGAAACAGATATTGATTTCCGGTTCACGGAAACAAGAAACAGGCATGAAACTTTCCTGAACGGGAAAAATGTGGAAGATGAGATAAGAACTGCAGGTGTTTCAGATTATGTAAGCCAGGTAAGCGAAATTGGACAGGTCAGGGGGAAAATGGTAACCATCCAAAGAAGGCATGGAAAAGAGGGAGGGATAGTTATGGATGGCAGGGATATTGGCACAGTTGTATTTCCTGAAGCTGATTTGAAAATTTTCATGACTGCCAGTGCAGAAATAAGGGCTGAAAGAAGATACAAAGAACTACAGGCAAAAGGAATTGATGCTGACTTTGAAGCTGTGAAGAAGAATATTGAAAAAAGGGATTATATAGACACGAACAGGAAGATCAGTCCGCTAAAAAAAGCTGCTGATGCCATAGTACTTGACAATAGCGATATGACAGTGCAGGAGCAAATGGAATGGTTTGAAGAATTGCTTAGTGAATTGAACTATGAAAATTGAAATAGATCAGCAATCCGGATTTTGCTTTGGGGTTGAAAAAGTAATTAAAATTGCAGAAGATATCCTGAAAGAAGAAGGCAAGGTATATTGTCTGGGAGAAATAGTTCATAATCAACGTGAAATGGAGCGACTTGTGTCTCTGGGACTGGTAACTATTGATTATGAAACCTACAGAAATATGAAAAACTGCAAGGTTCTGATTAGAGCACATGGCGAACCCCCTGAAACCTATGAAATTGCAAAAAAGAACAATATTCAGTTACTTGATGGAACCTGCCCTATTGTTGACCGCCTTCAGAAAAAGGTAAAAATTGGCTATGAAGAAATGGAAAAAAAAGATGGGCAGGTGGTTATTTTCGGGAAAGAAAAACATGCCGAAGTTGTTGGATTAAAAGGTCAGACTAAAGGCAAAGCTATTGTAATTAGCCATTTGCAAGAACTCGATCAGATCGATTTTTCCAAACCTGTTGTCCTTTATTCCCAGACTACCCGTAATAAGAAAAAATACCGGGAGTTGGGCAGGGAGATCCAAAAAAAAATAAACGGGGTAACAGATAGAAGCGAATTATTAATTTACAATACTATCTGTAACCAGGTGGCAAACCGTGAGCTAACTATCCGGAAATTCGCCCGGAATCATGACCTGGTGTTGTTTGTCAGCGGTAAAAACAGTTCAAACGGTAAAATGTTATACAAGGTATGTAAAGAAGAGAACCCGAATTCCCGGTTCATTTCAGCCGAATCAGAAATAAAAAAGAGGTGGTTTGATAATGCAAATTCGGTTGGTATATGTGGCGCCACCTCAACACCGGAATGGCTAATGAGAAATGTTGCTGAAAAGGTTAAATTTGGAAAGTAATAAGTAAAAACCGAATCTTTATCAATTAAATAATTACTCATATTTTTAAATACCTTTATTGGTTAATTTGTTAATTGGTAAAGAGGGGAAGAGGAGAATAATGAATATCGATCAACGAATATCGAATTATGAAGTGTTACGGGTACCAGTAACCAGCACCCAGTAACCAGAAACTGTATAGGAAAATGTAGAATGACGTAAATAGTCATTAGGTAGGCATATAGTAAATAAACAGTAATAAATAACTTAAAATTAATGGGGAAAATAAAACACATAGGAGTATTGACATCAGGAGGGGATGCTCCGGGTATGAACGCGGCTATCCGTGCCGTTGTACGGACAGCTATTTATAATGATCTTAAAGTAACCGGTATCCGGCATGGATACGAGGGACTGATTAGAGGATTCTATAAACCTCTTAAATCGCATAGTGTAAGCGAAATAATCCAGAGGGGTGGCACTATACTTAAAACAGCACGATGTGAAGAATTTAAAACTGAAGTCGGCAGAAGAAAGGCATATGACAATTTGAAAGAACAGAATATCAATGGTGTTGTGGTAATCGGTGGAGACGGGACCTTCAGAGGAGCCAGAATATTTAATGAAGAATATGAAATTCCGTTTGTTGGAATCCCCGGAACGATCGACAATGATATTTTCGGCACAGATAGAACCGTCGGATTTGATACTGCACTCAATACTGCTATACAAGCCATTGATAAGATCAGGGATACTGCCAGTGCACATAACCGGTTGTTCTTTATTGAGGTTATGGGTGCCGAAGCAGGATTTATTGCTATCCGCAGCGGGATTGCCTGTGGCGCTGAAGCAATTCTGATCCCCGAAATAAAAGACCAGTCAAAATCTTTAAAAAAACAACTTGAGGAAGGCAAGAGACGAAAAAAATCCAGCAATATTATCATAGTCGCTGAGGGTGATGACGAAGGCGGTGCAGCAAAAATCGCCAATAAAGTTAAGGATGATTTTAAGGACTATTCTGTGAGAGTAACAGTATTAGGACATATTCAACGAGGCGGCTCACCATCAGCTTTCGACAGGGTTACTGCAAGCAGAATGGGATATGCTGCAGTTGAAGCACTTCTGGACGACCAAAAAAGTGTTATGGTGGGATTGAAAAATAACGAAATTGTTCAAGTACCATTCAGAAAAGCTGTTAAAACGCATAAAGAAGTCAACTGGGAACTCCTGGAACTGGCAAACATCCTGTCCGTATAATATGAAATTAATTCCGTTACGGATAAAATAGCAATCACCGGATGGTTCCCCGTTAACCAAAAAAAATAAATGTATTTCCCATGGAAGAAAAATCCTGGTATGCTAATGTTATTCTTCCCTTTCCCATAAAATCCCTTTTTACCTATAAAATTCCAGGTAAACTGACCGGGAAAACCCAACCCGGAAAACGTGTCATTGTCCAATTTGGTAAAAAGAAAATTTACTCGGCACTTATCAGGGAAATACATCAAAATCCGCCTTCAGGATATTCAATTAAGGAAATTGAAGATGTTCTTGATCCTGAACCTCTTATCAGTGAGAAACAATTTAGCTTCTGGGAATGGATAGCCAAATATTATATGTGTTCTTTGGGTGAAGTTATGCGTGCTGCAGTTCCCTCAGGATTAAAGCTTGAAAGCGAAACACGATTCATATATGATCCCGGCTTTTATTCATCGGAAAAATTATCGGATCATGAAGAATTAATTCTTCAACTGGTGAAGGGTAAAAAATCTGTTACAATCAGGGAACTTGAAAAAAGTTCAGGAGAAATTAAAACTATTCCAATAATTAACAGTCTCTTCAATAAAAAAGCAATCCGGGTTGAGGAAGCACTCACTGAGACATACAAACCCAGGAAGGAGAAATATGTAAAATTAGGTTCCAAAATCACTGAGATGGAACTAAATAACACTCTTTCTAAACTTATAAAAGCACCTAAACAACTTAAAATTATAGAGGAATATATCCTGAAATCCGGCGTTTTTGGCGATAATGAAGATAAAGAGGTGTCCGTGAAGCAGCTCCTGCAACATGCAAATACAGGTGCACAATCACTGAATAGCCTGGTTAATAAAGGGATATTGCAAACCTATGAAAAAACCATATCCAGACTTCCCTCTCCTGATTTTGTTGCTGAGGAAAAAAAAATTCTAAACGATGATCAGCAAAAAGTTCTTAAAAAAATCCGAGATTCCTTTTTAAAAAACAAAGTAACTCTTCTGAATGGAGTTACCGGAAGCGGCAAAACAGAGGTATATATTCATCTTATCGGGCAACAACTTAAAAAGGGAAAACAAGTTCTTTACCTTTTACCTGAAATCGCTCTGACAGCACAGATAATAAACCGTCTCAGGAAAGTATTTGGACATAAAGTGGCTGTATACCACTCTCGTTATGGTGATGCAGAACGCCTGGAGATTTGGCAGAATGTTTCAGCTAACTCCGAAAAATGCAAAATAATTCTTGGAGCCAGATCATCAATATTTCTGCCTTACAAGAACCTGGGCCTGGTTATTATAGATGAGGAACATGAAAATTCTTACAAACAATTCGATCCTGCCCCAAGGTATCATGCCCGCGATGCAGTCATTATGCTTGCCAGCCTTAATCATTCAAATGTTCTTCTTGGAACAGCAACCCCGTCTGTTGAATCTTTTAATAATGCAGAAACCGGGAAATATGCACTTACCGAATTGCCCAAAAGGCACATGGAAATAGAACTTCCGGAAATTATTATTGCTGATACAAAAGAAGCTTACAGGAAGAAAAAAATGCGTTCGCATTTTACTCCTCAACTTATAGATGCAATTGAAAAAGCACTCGATGCAAACGAACAGATCATACTATTCCAAAACAGGCGTGGATTCTCACCATATCTCGAATGCATGTCATGCTCCTGGATACCCCAATGTCCAAATTGCGCCGTAAGTCTTACATACCATAAAGGTATCAGTAAACTTGTATGTCACTACTGCGGTTACTCTCAACCAATACCTTCTAAATGTCCTTCGTGCGGAAATGCCACACTTAGCACCCGGGGATTCGGTACTGAAAAAATTGAAGATGAACTGGCTATATTGTACCCTGAGACACGGGTTGCCAGGATGGATATGGATACTACACGACGAAAAAGATCATTCGAAACTATTATTAACCGGTTTGAAAACAGGGAAGTTGATATTCTTGTTGGTACCCAAATGGTTTCTAAAGGACTTGATTTTAGCCATGTTAGTGTTGTTGGTGTCCTGAATGCCGATAATTTGTTCAATTTCCCCGACTTCCGGGCTTTTGAAAGAAGTTTTCAACTTTTATCACAGGTAAGCGGTCGCGCAGGAAGAAGAAACAAACAAGGCAAAGTTATAATTCAAACTTCCGAACCAAATCATCCGGTAATTAAAGATGTTCTTAATTACAATTTTATTCATATGTATAATTCCCAGATGGAAGAAAGGAAAACATTCAATTATCCACCCTTCTGCCGCCTGATAAAAATAACACTGAAACACAAAAACAGGGACGAATTAAACAGGCAGGCTAAACATCTGGGTGATAAGCTTCGGGAAACTTTTGGAGCAAGAGTACTTGGACCTGAATTTCCCCTTGTAGGAAAAATACAAAAATGGTATCTCAAAACAATAATTCTTAAAATTGAGAAAGACCGGTCAATCGTACGTGCCAAACAATTATTGACAGAGATATTGGATAAGTTCAGTGGAAAAGATACATATCGTGCGTTCCAGGTTATCATTGATGTTGATCCAATGTAATGGAAGAAGTCATTAGGTTGTCATTGAAGAGGTCATTAAGTGGTCATTAGATGGTTATTAAGAAAAGATAATCACGTGATTAATCACGGCATTAATCACGTGATTAATAACGTTATTATTTTATCTGAATAGTTTACAATAGTCATTAAGCTTAATTGAAAATAATCATAAAAACTTATCTTTGATAATTATTAATTAAGAAACAGTATTCATGGTAAACAGTTCACAGGTCAGGAAGCTTTTTAAAAATTTCACATCCTGCAGGGTGCTTATTATTGGTGATGTGATGATAGACTCCTACATGTTTGGTAAAGTGGAAAGGATCTCACCCGAAGCTCCAATTCCCATTGTAACAAGTACTTATAAAGAAAACCGGCTTGGCGGGGCGGCAAATGTTGCCCTGAATATTAAATCGCTTGGTGCCACTCCTCTCTTATGTTCAGTTATCGGGAAAGACGAAAAATCTGATGTGTTACTTGAAAGACTGGATATACAGGGAATTTCCCCTGAGGGACTGGTGCAAACAACAAAAAGAAAAACAACAGTAAAAACAAGGGTTATCAGTCAACATCAACATCTGCTCAGGGTTGATGAGGAAGATAACACTCCTTTATCAGTATCATTGGAAAAGAGATTGTTAGAAGTAATTTACAAAACACTCTCCCAATCGATAGATGCTGTGATCTTTGAAGACTATGATAAGGGTGTTATTACACCGTCCATTATTGAACACACTACTGAACTTGCCAACGAATACAATATACCTGTTCTGGTTGATCCGAAAAAAAGGAATTACCATCAATACAAAAACATAACACTTTTCAAACCAAACTTCAGGGAGCTGGTTGAAGGTTCAAAGACTGATCTGGACAAGACAGATCATGATAAGCAGTTTATATTAGCAAAAAAGCTACATAGGGGAAAAAATATTGACCTTATTCTGATCACACTTTCTGAAGCCGGAGTATTCATCAGTGACGGAGAATCATATTCAACAATTCCCGCGGAGGTAAGGGAGATCACGGATGTTTCCGGTGCCGGTGATACACTGATCGCCACTGCAAGTCTGTGCTGTGCAGCAGGATTATCACCCTTTGATATTGCCAGTATTTCTAACCTGGCAGGAGGGTTGGTATGTGAAAAATCGGGCGTTGTTCCGGTAAACCGTGACGACCTGATGGAGGAGATGTTAATAAGATTGGGCAACGATTAGATGACGGATTTTCCAAAAACAAAAGCCGGCACTTCCGTACCAGCCTTTTTTCATGTTTGTCGGGGTGGCGGGGTTATATATATTCCTTAATAACCTGTATATCTGTATCTATATTTGGCTTACTCATCTTTATAATTTTGATTTATTGGCTTATTATTATACTTTTATCAACTGAATAGAAGTGTATTAAGGATATTTACTTTTTGTAATCAAAATTTGGCTTATTATGTCACATGCATCAGAAGAAAAACTGGTTGCCTATATAAACAGGGTCTATACGCCACGAGATATAAAGATAACCAGAAAAATATTCCCGAAACAAACAGATTTGAACGGTACATGTATGGTTTATCTTCGGTTAAGACGATATGACCCAATAGCCCGTAAAGACATAAAGGAGAAAAAAATACCAACTGGTGTTAGGGTCAAACCAAAGTCGGATCGTAGCCA
>JAUXED010000149.1 GCA_030618105.1 Bacteroidota bacterium
CTGGAATATTTTAACTATATAAATCCTTGTGGATTTGTTGATAAAGGAATTACTTCGCTGGAAAAAGAGGTGGATGCGAAAATTGATATCGACAAAGTAAAATTGGTTGTCATGGAAAAAATGAGTGAGGTTTTTGAGTTTAATGAATTGATTTAATTGAATGCTATGGATAAAAAATGGGTAATAAAGGAAAAAGGTGACATTGTGATAGTAGAGCAACTTGCCAAAAGTCTTGAGATAGATAACAGATTGGCAAATCTTCTGGTACAGAGGGGTATACATGCGCCTGATGAGGCTCGTGCATTTTTTACACCTGACCTGTCCGGGTTGCACGACCCTTTTCTGATGAAGGATATGAATAAAGCTGTTGACAGGATTTCTTCAGCTATCGGCAGAAATGAAAAGATCCTGATTTATGGTGATTATGATGTTGATGGAACAACTTCTGTGGCTTTGGTTTATTCATTCTTGAAAAAGATATATTCAAATCTCGGTTTCTATATACCAGACCGGTATGAAGAGGGATATGGAATATCCTACAAGGGTATTGATTGGGCTGTTGAAAATAATTATTCTCTTATTATAGCATTGGATTGTGGTATAAAAGCAATTGAAAAAGTTGACTATGCTACCGGGAAAGGGGTTGAATTTATTATTTGCGATCATCACCTGCCGGGTGAAAAAATTCCCGTTGCAACCGCGATTCTTGATCCTAAAAGGGTTGACTGTAACTATCCTTATAAAGAACTTTCCGGGTGTGGAGTAGGGTTCAAATTGGTTCAGGCATATTCAATAATAAACGATATCCCCTTCAGTGTGCTTATTCCTTACCTTGATCTTGTAGCTGTAAGTATTGCTTCAGATATTGTTCCTGTTACCGGGGAAAACAGGATACTTGCTTATTATGGACTTAAGCAATTGAATGAAAACCCGGGAATCGGGCTGAAAGCTATTATTAAGGAGGCAAGTATGGGTAGCAGGCAAATACGGATCGGAGATATAGTTTTTAAAATCGGTCCCAGGATCAATGCAGCCGGCAGAATTGAATCAGGGGAAAAAGCAGTTGAATTACTTACGGCTGAAGATAGTAGTTTTGCATTTGAGATGAGCAGGAAAATAAATGATTTTAATATTGAACGAAGAAAAATTGATCAGAACATTACACAGGAAGCTCTTCAGATGATCTCCTCTGATCCTAAACTTGAAAACAGTAAATCCACAGTTGTTTATGATCCCGGCTGGCATAAAGGGGTTATAGGAATAGTTGCCTCAAGACTTACAGAGACCTACTACAGACCAACAGTTGTGCTTACCGAATCGAATGGTCTGGCTACAGGATCTGCCCGTTCTGTTTTAGGTTTTGATCTGTATAAAGCAATTAACGCATGCAGCGACCTGCTTGAGAATTTTGGCGGACATGTGTATGCTGCAGGACTAACTATGAAGAAAGAGAACATTCCTTTATTCATACAACGATTTGAAGAAGTTGTAAGCAATACTATACTGGATGATCAGCTTATTCCACGTATTGAAGTGGATGCGGAATTCAATCTGGAAGAGATAAGTGAAGATTTTTACGATATTCTGGATAAATTCCAGCCATTCGGTCCCGGAAATATGCCACCCCTGTTTGTATCCCGCGATGTAAATGATTCAGGAAACGGGAGAGCTGTCGGTTCAACAGGCGAACATCTTAAACTGGAATTAATAAAAAAAGGCGAATCGGTAAAAGCTATACCTGCAATAGCTTTCAGCATGTCAAATCATCTTAGACATATTAAAGAAGGGAAGCATTTTGATGTTTGTTATTCAATTGAAATGAATGAATTCAGAGGTGAATCAACCCTGCAGTTGAATATTAAGGATATTAAGGAGAAATGAATGAATCCGTATGCTTTTACAGAACATGGAACAATCATGTTAGCAAACGTTTTTAATACACCGACCGCTTGCAGTTCACCTGCCGCAGCTATCAATAGTAGATATCGTATAGAGTTTAGATGGTCGGGCACCACCGCTGGTTAGGCCAAAACAAACCTTTCTTCAGCTTATGTAGACAAGCCTTTTGTGTTTGCCTTTTTTAAGTAGACATAAATAGTCAGTCCTGATCCTTACAATGGTTCTCTAACTCTTAATGATAAGAACCTGTGAATGACCAGAAAAAAGTCTCAGGACTCCCATCAAAATCAAATGTGTATGTCGAATGAACAACCATTCCCTCCACAGCACCTGTTTTCCCTGTACCAACAGCATAAACTACTGCTGTAAAAGGATGCGATGGGTCAAAAAGAGTATAACCTTCTTCTGCGGTTATCGTTCCATGCCACGATATTTTCCATGTTCCACCGATATCCAAATTTAGATCAGCTTTTCCCCATATTTTTGCGCTGCTACCATCCGCTTCGAACAACCAATTCTCATACCAAATAGATTGTCCAGTATAATTCGCATCACCTGCATCCTCGTACCAATCAGCAACCATCCCTGTAACCTTTACCTTACCGTTCGGTAGTACAGTGCTTGTGCCTGGATCGAATAATTGCAACACAGGTGTTGATAAGCCACTAAATTCTGTTTTTACTTTTGCAGCTTTCAAAGAGTTTGTTACCTGATCACTTTGGTCTGACTCGGGAGCCAAAGAATCGTCTTTTGAGCAACCAAAAAAGATAATGCTTACTCCAATAACCAAAAACATTAAGTTTACACGTTTCATAGTTTTTTCTTTTTAATTAATATTAGTGATTAATTTGTAGAGAGGTCTTCTCGAACTTAAAAATTTCTTCTAGTAAAGTTACGGTAAATAAATACCTGATACATAGTAAGCTAGTTGCAATCTTTGGTAAGTTTGGGATGAAGAATGTTGCATTTGGGTATTTTGGTTGCATCCTGTTTAATAACCAGGTCGTACTCCTGTTAATCCCGAATTATTCATTAGGAAAGATAATTTACCTTGAACTGCCGGAAGTATCTATCAGGATTATTGTTGTGCAGTTAGTAATGTGCTGTTATAAGGAAGGTTTAATTTTTTCAGTAATTTATTATAACGGGGATCATTTCTTATATATTCAGCACCAGGGAAAATATCAATATAGAGCGTTGGATAATATTTGTTATCACATGCTTCATTTAATAGCTCAAAAGCGTTATCAGTAAATCCCAGAATTCCAGCTAACATGCCTGAATAAAAAGGATTGACCCAGTTTTTCTCTGAATACTCTTCCATTTCATTATACATTGCTAATGCTTTCTCCCTGTTGCCGGTTTGAACATAAGTATAACCAAGAAACATTTTATAGTAGTTGTCGTTTTTTGGTAGTTTTTCATGAAGCTTAATTGCCTGTTGATATTGCTTCTTCTGAAGATATGTCCAACCTAATACAAGGTTTCCATAAGGTATATTATCTTTTATTTCTAGGGATTTCCTGGCCGAAAATTCTGCTTTGTCATATTCTTTATTGTAATAATAAAGCCATGCAAGCCATGAATGATAGGAAGATGAAAAAGGATTGATTTCAACAGACTTTTGAGCATGATAAATTGATTTTTCTAAATTTCCAAAAAGCACATAATAATAGGCATAATGAGCATGTGCAATTTCATTATTCGGATTACTGGCAATTGCATTTTCAAACGCTTCATGTGCCTTGGGCCAATCCCATAATTGGTATAAATAAAGTAAAGCCAATGCAGTATAAGCTTCATTCAGTGTTGGATCTATTTTGAGAGCTTTATTTGCAGCTGCTGTTGCACACCTGAATGATTCCCCGGGAACTATCATTCCATGACCCCGTATTGCATATCCCAACGCTAAACCTGCATAAGCAAAAGGATCGCCCGGATCCTTTTCTATAGCCTTAACAAGGTAATTTATCCCCCTCTCAAAAGACTCTTCTGTTCCCTGATTCAAGTAATACATGCCTCTTAGATATGCTTTATAGGTTTCCGGATCTACTGTGTGCGACTTCGCCAAAAGTTGTTCTTCATCTTTTGAAAGTTTAATTCTGATTTTTTGTGCAATATCTTTTATAACTGTTGTTTGAATTTTTAAAACATTATGCATATCATCATGATATTCATTTGCCATAATATGACGTTCTTTCGGAAATACATCTATTAGTTGAATTAAAATCTTAAGACTATCTTCTGCACCTATAACCGATCCTTCAACAATAGTATTTACTCCCAACTCATTGGCTATAT
>JAUXED010000074.1 GCA_030618105.1 Bacteroidota bacterium
CTACCTCGCCTTAATATTTCATTTTTCCTCTTGAACCCGAGACCTTCCCGATTTTTATCGGGACGCTCTAACCATCTGAGCTACCTCGCCATTATTCTATTTTTATTTGCGGTTGCAAATATAATGTTTCGTTGTAAACTTTTCAACTAATTATCTTTAAATAGCTATATATACTTCATGCCTCTAATACAGAGGCAGTTATTGCTATAGTTGTTTTTTGAAAACTGTGATCCGTTTTTAATCCTAAAAATAGTGGATTTTGTTTTATTTTATTTATATTGCCAAAACGCCTTTCTTGTTAATTAACATCCAGGGAATATGAAAAAACAATTTGAACTTGAATATATAATCAACTCCTCTCCCAGGGTACTTTACAACCGTCTTAGCACTGCAAGCGGATTATCCGAATGGTTTGCCAATAATGTTACTGTTAAAGGAAAAATATTTACCTTCATATGGGAAGGAACAGAACAAAAAGCAGAGCTCATATGTAGAAAAGACAGTAAATATGTCAGGTTCCACTGGATGGATGATGAAGACAAAAATAGTTTTTTTGAATTCAGAATAAATATTGAGGAGATCACCGGTGATGTAGCTTTACTGATAACCGATTTTGCTGAAGATGACGAGAAAGAAGACTCCATTGACCTTTGGGATACGCAAATCGCTGAACTCAAGCATGTTATTGGTCTGTAAAAACACGCTATTCCCTTAATAAAAATTTATCTCAATTATGAAACGGATACACAGGTTTGTATTATTATCTTATTTCGGGCCATTGATAATGACATTTTTCATTGTCCTGTTTATCCTGATCATGCAATTTCTATGGAAATATATTGATGATCTGGTTGGAAAAGGTCTTGATATAGTTACTTTAAGTGAACTGCTTTTTTACTTTGCTGTTAGTTTCATACCAATGGCTTTGCCCTTAGCCATATTACTTGCTGCCCTTATGACATTCGGGAATATGGGAGAAAACTTTGAACTAACAGCATTAAAATCGTCCGGCATTTCGTTACAAAGGATCATGTTGCCACTAATAGTATTAATAATCCTTATTAGTATTGGAGCATTCTTTTTTTCAAACAACGTTCTGCCCCACTCAAACCTTAAATCCAGATCATTGTTGCATGACATCCAAAAACAACGGCCTGAATTAAATATTCAACCGGGATCTTTCTATAATGGAATTGATGGTTTCAGTATTAAGATAGCCGAAAAGGATCCGGGAACGAATCTTATGCATAAGATATTAATTTATGATCATAGAGACAAAAAAGGCAATATCTCAGTCACCTATGCCGATTCAGGATATATGAGGATCACCCCCAATGAGTTAAACCTGATTTTCAACCTCTTTAATGGTCATTCTTATACTGAATTGCAACAGGATAAAAGAAACAAGAATCAGAGGAGAGGTAAAACCTACCCTCACCGGCATGACCAGTTCAGTAAAGAAACCGTAATTTTCGACCTTACCGGTTTCGGACTTAGCCGTTCAAACGAAGATCTTTTTAAAAGCCATTATTCAATGCTTAACCTTGATGGTCTGGAACATTATCGTGATTCCTTTTCAATTATTCTGGATGAAAGAAAAGAATTATTTACAAAATCCATGTTGACTTTGAATCTTTTTAAATATCCAGACTTGGGCAAACTGAAACGGGAAAAAGAGAATGTCAAGGTTGATAGTACTATAGAATTCATACCCAGAGAAATTCTGGACGGACTTCGCCAGATAAGACAGGAAAATATTATTGCACAGGCTTTAGGATATGCAAAAGCTGCTAAAAAGGAGGTGACTGATTCAAAAAAATCTATCGTATGGCGGGCAAAAACAATAAAAAGGTATGAGATCGAATGGCAAAGAAAATTCACTCTCTCTTTTGCCTGTTTCATATTCTACTTTATTGGTGCCCCACTTGGAGCCATAATTAGAAAAGGAGGTTTAGGTACTCCTGTTGTGGTATCAGTACTCTTTTTTGTTATTTATTATGTGATATCTCTTATGGGTGAAAAATTTGCCAGGGAAATGATAATTACACCACTTGAAGGTATGTGGGCTTCTTCTTTTATTTTACTGCCTGTCGGTATCTTCCTTACTTATAAAGCTACAACCGATTCAGTAATTATGAATACCGAAACTTATACAGAGATACCAAAACGGATAATTCGATCGCTTAAAAAAATCATGATCTTTAATTTCCCGGGAGACAGGGTCAATGAAAATCCTTCAACTGACAAATAAACTTCCTTTCCCACCAATAGATGGTGGTGCTTTGGCTACCCTGAATATGACTGAAGGGTTTCTTCATCATGGGCACGAGGTAACCATGCTTGCAATGAACACCTCCAAGCATTTCTATGATCCCGAACAGATTGAATCAAAAATCAAGGAAAATATTACCCTGATAGCTATACCGGTAAATACTGATGTTTCCCTGTTTGCTGCTCTGAAAAACCTGCTGATCTCTTCTATCCCTTACAATATTGAACGGTTTAAAACAAAAGATTACGAACAGGCATTAGTGAAACTGCTTACTGAAAACAAATATGATATTATCCAGCTTGAAGGGTTATCTCTTGTTTCTTATATACCGGTTATTAGAAAATTCTCAGAATCTAATCTAATACTCAGGGCTCATAATGTGGAACACCAGTTATGGGATAGCATTTCTTCCGGCAGTAAACCCGGAATTAAAAAGCTTTATTTCAAAATTCTATCCGGCCGTTTGCAGCGATTTGAGATGGAATGTCTTAATATGATTGATGCACTGATTCCAATTACTGAAAAAGATAAAACTGTATTTTTGAAAATGGGATGCAAAAAACCTCTGTTTGTTGCTCCTGCCGGTATAACTCCGGGGGAATCTCCTGATAATACAAATGATAATATCATCTTTCCGTCCTTATTCTTTATAGGAGCTCTCGACTGGATCCCAAACCGGGATGGGTTATTATGGTTTATCGGGAATGTCTGGCCGGATATTGTATCAAAACACCCGGGAATGAAGTTTTTTATCGCGGGTCGTAATGCTCCGGGATCTTTCTATAAAATGCTCCGGAAACAGGGAATTATTTTCAAAGGCGAAGTAAAAAATGCCGATAATTTTACTAAAGATAAAGCCATAATGATAGTACCACTATTTTCCGGTAGTGGTATAAGGGTTAAAATACTTCGAAGTATGTCGCAGGGGAAAGTAGTTATTTCCACTCCCATGGGCACAGAAGGTATTGAGGCTGAACATGGTAAACATATTTTTCATGCAATATCACCTAAAGAATTTAAGAAAATTATAGATGATATTATCGGAAACAAGCCTTTGTTTGAAAAGATCGGGAAATCTGCGAGAAAATTTGTTTATGAAAATTTTAATAATTTAGCTATCACCAAAGACCTGTTATCATTTTATAATTCATTGCAAGCATGATCTGGATCATAATTTTCTGGACCTCAATTTTTCTTCTTCTGTACTCCTATATTTTATACCCTGCCTTACTCAGGATCCTTGCGTGCAAAAAACAATCTAACCGGATTGTCTATTCTGAAAATGGCGACATGCCTGATATTTCAGTGATCATGTCTGTCTATAACGAAGAAAAAGTATTAGAAAACAAGATCAATTCAATATATAACACATCCTTTCCGAAAGGAAAAATGGAAGTTATAATTGGCTCGGATGGTTCAAGTGACCGAACAGAGGAAATTTTACGTAAAATGAAGGAAAAACTTACTAATTTCTCATTTTACCACTCAAACATCAGGCGAGGTAAACCTAATGTATTAAACGATCTTGTATCAAAAGCAAAAGGTGATATCCTTATTTTCACTGACGCCAATGTTTTTCTAAATGAATCAACAATAACCGGTCTTGTCAAACATTTTAAAAATCCTGAGATTGGATTGGCAGATTCAAAAATGATAAATAAGGGTATAACAAAGAAGGGGATTTCGAGACAGGAATCTGCATACATTTCTATGGAGGTGAATCTGAAAAATCGTGAAGGTTTGGTATGGGGAACAATGATGGGACCATTTGGAGGATGTTATGCTATGCGGAAGAATTTGTTCATACCTATTCCGGAAAATTTCCTGGTTGATGATTTTTTCCTCAATCTTAATGTGCTGAAAAACCGTAAAAAATCTATTAACGAGATGAAAGCTACGGTATCAGAAGATGTTTCAGATATGTTAATAGAAGAATTCAGACGAAAAAAAAGAATTGCTGCCGGTAGTTTTCAGAACCTTTCACACTATGCCGGTTTATTATGGCCACCATATACAAGTTTATCGTTCAGCTTTATCTCGCATAAAATACTCAGATGGTTCGGTCCTCTGTTTCTAATCCTGATAATTATTTCAAATGCTTTTATTTTCATGAGAAATGAAATTTACATTTATTCCATATACCTGGAGGGAATCTTAATTATTATAACAATCATTGATTTAATTGTCAGTAGATTCAACAAGCACATTGCTTTTTTTCGTTATGTAACACATTTTTTTGCAATGAATTTAGCATTATCTTTAGGGCTAGTAAATTTCTTAAAGGGGATAAAAACAAATGTCTGGGAGCCAACAAAAAGGAATCAATAAATCCGGTATAGAAAACACCAGGAATGCGCGGATCGTTTTTATGGGCACCCCTGAATTTGCAATACCCAGTTTAGAAGCGTTGTTAATTAACAAGTTAAATGTTGCAGGAATTGTAACTAGTCCGGACAGACAATCTGGCAGGGGTTTAAAACTTCAACAATCCGCAGTAAAGAAATTCGCAAAAAAACATTCTCTCCCTGTTCTCCAGCCAACTAATTTTAAAGACCGGGAATTTATTAATGAACTGAAAAAAATAAAACCTGATCTTCTGGTTGTTGTTGCTTTCCGCAAACTGCCCGATGAAGTCTGGCGGCTTCCTCCACTGGGGACTATCAATTTACATGCATCCCTTCTGCCCCAATACAGGGGTGCAGCTCCAATTAACTGGGTTTTGATCAATGGCGAAAAAACCACAGGGGTTACAACTTTTTTTATTGATGATAAAATTGATACCGGTAAAATCATTTACCAGGATAAGGTTGAAATAACCCCTGGGGAAAATGCCGGCACCCTGCATGATAAATTAATGAGCAAAGGAGCAAAACTGGTAATAAAAACCGTAAAAAGTATACTTGAAGGAGTCTCTCCCCAAACAGATCAATCGACAATAACCAAAACACAAACAGAGCTTAAGAAAGCTCCTAAACTGAGAAGCGAAAATTGTGAGATCCCATGGGAAAAATCAGCAGTTGAGGTATTTAATTTTATCAGGGGACTTTCCCCTTATCCTGGCGCATGGACAAAAATTATAAATCAAAAAGGCAAAGTAAGCATATTGAAAATATTTGAAACAGAAGCCATCCCTGAAAAACATGAACATAAACCGGGAACCATATTAACTGATGATCAATCTTACCTGAAAGTAGCTGCTGATAGCGGTTTTGTAAAACTTCTTTCCGTTCAGCTTCCTGGAAAAAAACAGATGGATATTATTCCATTCCTCCGGGGTTTTGATGCAAATTGTTTGAAGATGTTTCAGGTTTGAAGATGTTTGAGGTTAAGAATCAAAATCTATTTTGAATGTTTTTTCTTTCTCAGAATTTTCTTCTTCAGGCCGGGTTTTACGTAACCATAATTTGCTCCCGGGTACCGGTTTTTCCCCTGCTTTCATACGGTTCAGTATATAAAATTTATCAAGCTTAATCCCATATTTCTGAGAGATACTATGCATTGTTTCTCCTTTCTCAACAAGATGAAAATCATTATCTACAGCAGCTTTATTTCGCTTAGGCTGCAAATACAATATTATACCGGGCTTTAACCGGAAATCCTCCGGAAGGTCGTTATACTTAAAAAGTTCCCAGTGCATCATTCCAAATTCCTTTTCCAGACTTTTATATGTATCACCTTCCGAAACAATAATGTAATCTATCCGGTTTCGCTTTGAAATCCTGCTTCCCGGACTATTTGCATTTTCAACTCCTGCTTCCAAATTTGTTTCTTTGTTGCCCGTAGTTGGTTTAACCAAAAATTCATCTTCCTTCCCCGGTTTTTTATCTTTTGCATTTCTTTTTGCTCTTTTCAAATTATCATATTGATACAATCCGTTTTCTTCAATAATTTTTATCAACAACTTATCATATTGATTATCTGTGGCATAGCCAGTTTTCTTCAATCCTCTGGCCCAGCCCTTGTAATTTTCCGGATCCAGGTTAAACAATGAAGTATAGCGACTACTGTTTCTTAAGAAGTCAGAGTGATCTCTATAAGATTCAGCTGCATTATCATATTTCCTGAAACATTCTTTTTTCCTGTCATCATCATGATAAATTTTTCTCCCTTTCCAGTTATCGTGACATTTTATTCCAAAATGATTATTCGCCTTCCTTGCCAATCTGCCGTGTCCATTATCCGATTCAAGTATTCCCTGGGCAAGAGTAATGCTGGCAGGAACTCCCGACCTTTTCATTTCGTTAACAGCCAGCTTATTAAATTTTTTAATATATTGTCTTCTCGCTTCAGGTATATGTCCGCCCGGGGATTCAGTTACCCTGGTAGTTTTACATGAAAACAGGGCGAAAATGAAAATAACCGGAATAAGATTTCTTTTTATAACAGACCTCTCAAAAAGCAAATACATAAACATATAAGGATTGTTTCGCGAACAATAACACAACTTTAAAACTAAATCGTAAATTTGGACTAAAATATGTTATAATGAAAATAAAAGAGATAAAAACTGTAATTAAAGAATATAACGACGAATCTGAACTTTCCGCAGAAGATAATAATCTAATAAACATCGCCAGAGAAGCTTCAAAAAAGGCATACGCACCCTATTCCGGTTTTAAGGTGGGTGCAGCTCTTCTTCTTGATAACGGTGAAATAATCGAAGGTAACAACCAGGAAAATGTTTCATATCCTGCCGGTTTGTGTGCTGAAAGAGTAGCAATATTCTATGCCGGAGCTAAATATCCTGATGTCCCTGCAAAAACTCTTGCTATCACTGCTTTTAAAGATCAGGATTTTATTGACGAACCGGTAACACCCTGTGGTTCTTGCCGGCAAACACTTTTCGAACACGAATCAAGATTTAATTCTCATATCCGCCTGATACTGGCAGGGAAGAAAAAAATCAGAATAGTAGAGAAGATTAGTGATCTTCTGCCACTGGTATTTGATAAAACATATCTTGAAGGATAGTTCTGGGTACTCATCTTCTCATCTTCTCATCTTCTCATATTCTAAACTTCTAAACTTCCTCCCCCACCAAATATATTCCATAATCTTTCATCCGGTGGTTTAGCTATTAGCTTTACCGGTTCTTTTTTAACGGGGTGCAAAAAACTTAAGGTTCTTGCATGCAGACTAATTCCGCCATCTTTATTTGACCTCGGGAAACCATATTTCAGATCGCCTTTTACCGGACAACCGATCTTTGAAAGCTGACTTCTAATCTGGTGATGCCTTCCGGTATGCAAATCAATCTCCAGCAAACAATAAATTTCCGACTTTGCCACAAGTTTATAATCCAGCCATCCTTCTTTTGCTCCCTGCACCATTTTATCATATGAATAGGATTTATTCTTACTACGGTCTCTTACAATGAAATGCCTTAGTTCACCCGACAAAGCTTTTGGTGGGTCCTTTACAATTGCCCAATACATTTTTGACACCTCTTTCTCTTTAAACATACGATTCATTCTGCTTAACGCTTTGCTTGTTTTAGCATAAACCACCACTCCGGTAACCGGTCTGTCAAGACGGTGAACCACTCCAATGAATACATTACCGGGTTTATTGTATTTCTTCTTCAGAAATTCCTTTAGCTGAAAATCAAGTGAAATATCCCCGGTTTTGTCACCCTGAACAAGTTCCGACACCTTTTTATTTACAGCAATCAAATGGTTATCTTCATAAATAATATCCATAGCCAACAAGTTAAGATTTGTCAATATACAAAAGAAATGCCTAAAGTGACTAAAGTTTAAAATGACTAAAATGACTAAAATTTTAGGCTGATATCATTATGCTTTGCTTTTTTGCTGACTGCCGACTATGGACTGTGGACTGTTGACTGTTGACTGATTAGTTACAAAAAATCAAATCCTTAACATTTCGTGTTCTCCTCTGCCTTTTTGTCATCAAAACGGAGAATATCTTATTAAGGATAAACCCAGATGACAAGATTGACGAAAATATGTCAGAATTTTTTTATGGCACAATGATTGAACAATGTTGACGAACAAATAGATAATTAAATATTCTCAAACAATAAAACATATAATTATGGGAAAAATAATTGGAATTGATCTTGGAACCACAAACTCATGTGTTGCTGTTATGGAAGGTAATGAACCTGTTGTTATTCCTAACAGTGAGGGGAAAAGAACTACTCCTTCCGTGATCGCTTTTGTCGAAAATGGTGAAAGAAAAGTGGGAGATCCTGCAAAACGTCAGGCTATTACAAACCCGCAAAAAACTGTTTCTTCAATAAAACGGTTTATGGGAGAAAAATATGATAATCTCCAGAAAGATATAACAAGAATGCCATACGAGGTAATAAAAGGTGATAATAACACTCCAAGAATTAAGATAGACGATCGTAAATACTCACCCCAGGAGTTATCTGCTATGGTTTTACAAAAAATGAAAAAGACTGCAGAAGATTATATCGGGGAAGAAGTTACGGATGCTGTAATCACTGTTCCTGCATATTTTAGTGATTCACAAAGGCAGGCAACAAAAGAAGCCGGTGAGATTGCCGGTTTCAATGTTAAAAGAATAATCAATGAACCCACTGCTGCTTCACTTGCATATGGTCTTGACAAAAAGGCAAATGATGTAAAAATTGCAGTTTTTGACCTCGGTGGAGGAACCTTCGATATATCTATCCTTGAGTTGGGTGACGGAGTATTTGAAGTTAAGTCGACCAATGGTGACACTCACCTTGGCGGTGATGATTTTGATGATATTGTTATCAACTGGCTGGCAGACGAATTTAAGAAAGATGAAGGAATTGACCTTAGGAAAGATCCAATGGCAGTTCAAAGACTAAAAGAAGCTGCTGAAAAGGCTAAAATTGAACTTTCAAGTTCAACAAGTACAGAGATAAACCTTCCATATATAATGCCGGTTGACGGAGTGCCCAAACACCTGGTTAAGAAACTATCAAGATCGAAGTTCGAGCAGTTAACGGATAAACTAACCCAACAGGTTATAGCTCCATGCGAAAAAGCTCTTAAAGATGCCGGTTTAAATGCATCAGATATTAATGAAGTATTACTGGTTGGTGGCTCAACCCGTATGCCGGCAATACAAGAAACAGTTAAAAAACTGTTTGGGAAAAATCCAAGCAAAGGGGTTAACGCCGATGAGGTAGTTGCTGTTGGAGCAGCGATCCAGGGAGGAGTCCTTACAGGTGAGGTAAAAGACGTACTGCTTCTTGATGTCACTCCACTTTCACTGGGTATTGAAACTATGGGAAGTGTTATGACACGCCTTATTGAAGCTAATACTACAATACCTACAAAGAAAACTGAAACATTTACCACAGCAGCTGATAATCAGCCATCGGTAGAAATTCATGTTCTTCAGGGAGAAAGACCAATTGCATCAGGAAATAAAACTATAGGAAGATTTCACCTTGACGGAATACCCCCTTCACCACGCGGTGTGCCTCAAATCGAAGTAACTTTTGACATTGATGCAAATGGCATACTAAATGTATCAGCAAAAGATAAAGGGACAGGAAAAGAACAGAGTATCCGTATCGAAGCTTCCTCAGGACTTACCGATGAGGAGATAAATAAAATGAAAGAGGAAGCACAAGCAAATGCAGAGTCTGATAAGAAAATTAAAGATAAAACTGATAAAATTAATGCTGCAGATAGTCTGATCTTTCAAACAGAAAAGCAATTGAAAGAGTTCGGAGACAAGCTTCCTGCTGATAAGAAAGGGCCTATTGAAGATTCGTTAAAGGTACTTAAAGAAGCACATAAAAATCAGGATATGGATGCTATCGATAAAGCAATGGCAGATTTAAATTCAAAATGGCAGGCTGCTTCAGAAGAAATGTATAAAGCAAGCCAGGAACAAACTGCGGGAGCAGATCAGGGTGCTGCACAAGATCCGGGATCTTCAAAAAAAGAGGATAGTTCTAAAGGAGATGATGAAGTAACAGATGTCGATTTTGAGGAAGTTAAGTAAATAGCTGCTTTACAATGATTTAAAAAAGCCCCGGAATTCGGGGCTTTTTTTTTAACTTTATAACTTTATAACTTATATGAACTTATTATGAAAATTGCTCTATCAAAATTCTTAAAATGTTTTTCTGAAAACAGAAAAGCAGAACTACTGGTTTTTATATTACTTATTATTTTTTCCCATGTCACCTTAGCCCGGGAAAAAATAAGTAGTGACACTTCGTTTAACAATATTGATGATAATGGATTAAAACAAGGACATTGGAAAAAATATTATGATGATGGAGATCCTGAGTATGATGGATATTTTATAAATGATAAACCAGTTGGGGAATTTAAAAGATTCTTCCCGGGGAACAAGATTAAGGCTATTATGAATTACAAAGAAGATGGGAAAACTGTAAAGGCAAATCTATTC
>JAUXED010000070.1 GCA_030618105.1 Bacteroidota bacterium
AGGTGCTGGCATTCGCTCCCGCTTACCCGGAACCTAAGCAGATTCAAACTGAGTTTCCACATACACGTCAACAATACAGGGATAATCTTTATCCTATTCCCGGGGTAATGGATGAAGTAGAATTCATTAGAAAAACCACGAACAGTGACGTTTTCTTTGACAAGGAAGCAAGCGAAAAAAAATTCAAGGACCTTGCATCGTCTTATGACATACTGCATCTGGCTATGCACACTATTATTGACGATAGTAATCCTATGTATACAAAATTAGCATTTACTGAATTACCGGATGATACTATTGAAGATGGATTATTAAATGCCAGTGAAATATATGGTTTAGACCTTAATGCCAGGTTGGCAGTATTAAGTTCATGCAATAGTGGAACAGGGAAGCTACAGAAAGGGGAAGGAGTAATGAGTCTGGCCAGAGGTTTTATTTACGCGGGTTGCCCGGGGATCATAATGACACTCTGGGAAGTTGAAGACAGATCAGGAGCTGAAATAATCAAAAACTTTTACAGTTATCTGAAAAAAGGATACTCCATAGACAAGTCATTGCAACTGGCAAAACTTCAATTTCTTGACCATGCAGATATGCTAAGATCCCATCCTTATTTCTGGTCGCCATATATTCATATAGGTGATCATTCTCCGGTATATTTCAAGCGAATTTACTTTATTATCGCCCTTATAATTATTGTGTTGTCAGCAGGTTGGATATTTTTTATCAGGGTTGGTAGTTTTCGAAAAAAATGAGTATTCAATCGCTATTAGTTCTGTTTTGAAAATTCGGATCTTTCCTGATCCATTTTAGCAGTTGCTCTTTGCATTTGAATTTTTTCGATCTGACAATATGCTCATTCTTATACCCCATAATATCTACAATTTCCTTAACCTTAACCCCGTCATAAAACAAGCGCAGTACTTTCTGGCAATCGTAATCTAATTTTTTAATATACTTATAATAAATTGCATATTTTTCAGATACTCCACTACTTCCAATAATATCATCCTGGTAATCTAGTAACTCTTCTAATTCTTTATTATTGGTTTTTTCATCTTTTTTCTTTTTTAATTCCTTCAACCACAATAACTTACAAACAGAATATAGATAAGTTGAGAAATCACAATCCAAAGTAAAATCGTTCTTCTTACTCTTACTATAAATAATTACTATTGCATCCTGGAAAACGTCTTTTGCATCGTCGGCATTACCGCTATTATTAACTATATGTTTTTTGATTGCAAGATAATTTTCCTGGTATATATAATGCAATACTTTATTATCCTTCTCACGAATTCCCTTTAGTATTGCATTAATAGTGTATGACTTCACTGGCAGCTAACGAATTTCCTAAATTACAATTTTCGAAATTAACTTATTTTCGCAAAAAAACTGAAATTTAAGGAAACATATATCTTTCTTTCAATAGAAAAGTGCAATAAAAGTTGCACTTATCCTCGAGAAATTGGCAAAATAGTGATTTGTGATTTCCCGGGATCAGGTAAATGAGTCATAGTTTTATTATTTGATCTTAAATTATGAAGAAACTTTTGTTTTTCATCACTAAGTGTATCAACCGGTCAAAAATAATGAGGAGAACAAATGAGGGAATAATAACAGGGAAAAGGGATGATGTATCTAAATTATCAAATAAATTAAAACTTATATTAAAGATTGATTTTGTATGTTCTATTAAACCGGATATATAATCAAGCGGGATATCAAACCATGTCTCGGAATTGGAAGGAAAAACAGATACCAGAATAAATAAAATCAGTAATAACACTCCAAGGAATATCCAGATTCTTTTACTAATAAGAGGAGTATATTGAAAGTTGACATCTGCCAAATCAGGATGTAAACCGGACATGACTTTATCTGAAAAACCTTCAGGTGCTTTTTCATAATCCTGATGTTTCAATAGTTCATCAAGTTTTCGGGTAATATTTCTATCAGGCAGTTTCATTATTTACGGTCTTATTAATAATAGTTCTTGTTCAAATAATTTCAACAATTTCGCTTTTCAATATTCTTTGCAGTTCTTCCTGCATCTTTTTTCTGGTCCTGTGCAGTTTTACTTTAATATTTGAGATGTTATAACCGGTAATTTCTGATATTTCAGAAATTTTGCATTCATCAAGATAATACAGAGTAATAAGCGCTCTATCGCTTTCATCCAGTTTATTCAATAATCTCTGCAGTATCATTTTGTTGTTCTCAATATCAAAGCCTTTATTTACATCATGTTCATCATCCCCTATTTCATAAAACTTCTCATCTTCAATTGACATTGTCGTTTTTTGCTTAACCCTCACTTTAGATATAGCTGTATTGTACACTATACGGTATAACCAAGTTGAAAATTTTGATTTTGATCTGAATTTCCCAAGATTTTGATATACCTTTAAAAAAGCATCCTGCGCTATTTCCTCCGCATTTTCCCTGTTTTTCAGTATCCTGAAAGCAAGAGTAAAAACCATATCCTTGTATTTATCAACAAGGTATGAAAAAGCCTGCACATCACCCTCCAGGACTTTATTAATATAGTACCGGTCGTCTTTTTGATCCATTTAATTAGTATGACGCATTAGCAAGAATAGAGGTTACAATTTTCGGCGAAACTATTCAGTGCCTTCTGCATTCTTCAAAAGAGTTATCCGCCTTCGTTATCACTACGGCGGACGAAGCGAGTTTCGGGCTTGCCACGTGAAATGCGATGGAGGAGCATATTTCACTGTGGTTACGAGTTACGAGTTCACTCCTAAAGATACTTAATATATCCCTCTTTACTAACTTTAAACTTCTTTTCTGTAACCATTTTCATTAACCCGGCGTCAAAATGAACAAATCATTAATCATTAAAAAATAATATTATGTATGACATTTTTATTGTTGCAATTATTTTCGGAGCTACTTTTGGAGTCTTTTATTTATATTTCTCAACAAGGAATAAAGAAAGACTATCTCTGATCGAAAAAGGAGCCGATGCAAGTTTGTTCTATTCTGCAAAGAAAAAGAAAACTTATCCATGGCTAACCCTGAAATTTGGGATGTTGTTTGTTGGAATTGCTGTTGGCACTGCAATTGGAATACTACTTAACAGTAACTTTTCACTCTATCCCGAAGAACTATTTCTTTTCTCAATGATCTTTCTTTTCGGAGGCTTGAGTCTTATCTGGAATTTTATGCTTGAAAGAAAACTCAGCAAGAAAGATGATGAAGCTGAATAAAAGAAATCGGCAGTTGGCAATCGGCAATCGGCAATTTTAAGACAGGGCTATTTAGGCTTTTTAGTCCCGATTTATCGGGAATATGATTAAGTGATCGTATGTTATAATTGTTTGATTGTTATTTATTTTTTTGTCGACTGTGGACTGTGGACTGCCGACTAATTTATTCTTTTCTTTTCCCAGCATAATATTCTATCATCCGGCTAATTGCTCTTTGGCAAACAGGGCAAAAGCCGGATGCTTCATTACTTTTCATCCTGCAATCAATATATGGTCTGTAAACTCCCTTTGTCATATACCCGCCACCCTCAAAAACCCCGGTTGTTTCTGAAAATTCCTCATTGGCAGGAGTAGGAACAGGTGTCTCCTTATCAATCATATCTTTCCATTTACTATCAAAATCAACCAACGTAGTAATATTAGGTTCCCAGGGTTCAATATCAAGTTGGTAGAAATCCTCATAGGCTACTGTTGAAGAATAATATTCATCTGCAAGACCGGCAAACCCGTGACCAAATTCATGTACCAATACCCGGGGAGTATATTCATGATCAGAAGTACATGCTGAATAGTGATTATATATTCCACCTCCTCCGTACCGTTCACTGTTTATCAAAACGTAAACCTGATCATATGGAACATTTGCAGCATAATCATGTATTGATTTCAAATCACTGGTAGTCAGGTATCTTGCAATATCAAAAGTATAAAAGCCTGAATTCAACGCTGTCCTTTTATATATCATTTCTCCCGGTATGTCAGTACCCGATTCTTCAGATATAGCTTCAACTGCCCAAATATTGAATTTGTCTTTATATTTATCAAAAGGAGGAGTACTGAAAAGATAATTTGCCATTCTTTTTACATCAGTTCTGAACTTACCCATTTCATTTAAAGCATAACCTTCAGCAATAAAAGCAACATCAACACTCTCATCCGGTTCCGAATCTCCATGAACCTTTGTTACTTTGCATTCAATAGGTTTTTCATTCAGAATGAAATAATTACCCGTATCAACAGAATACTCGAAAATCTTAGAAAATTCGTTTCCCTTTTCACGCATATGAATCTCAAACCTTACCGGCATTTTAGGAAAAGGAATTGTATTAACCTGGTAATAACTTCGATTCAGTTCACGCGCTTCTGCTGTTGTTTGCCATTCCTGGAAAAGGGTACAAAAGCCTTTTGAATAAATAAGCTTATTGGTTTTTTTATCATAAACCAGAATTTTATATGCCCCATAGTTAAAAGGATCTACAAGGTTTTCGTGATTACCGGCCCAATATGGTTCCTTTTTTAATTGTGCTAACGAAACAACTGTTTGAGTAGCATTACCTGATAAATGATAATCGATTCTTAGACTTTTTTTGGTAAAATAATCATCAAAAATCACCTGAGCACTCAGATTTCCTGCTAAAAGAATTGCTAAAAACAAGTAAGTTAATCTCATGATATTATTATTTTTGCAACTAATATATATATAATAATTGTAACTAATCAGTGTCAAAAGTTTGGAATGTTTACAATCTTCAGTCGGCAGTCGGCAGTCGGCAATCTGAAGACCAGACTATTTATATTCTTCAGTCCCGATTTATCGGGAATGTGATTAATTGTAATAATTGTTTTATTTTTATTTACTTTTTTGTGGACTGTGGACTGCCGACTGATTAATAAAAAATAATTAATTTTGAATATATTATCTCAAATTTAAAAAAAGAATATGAATACATTAGTTAATGACTGGATGGATAATTGGTTAGTCGGATTAGGTATGTCACAGTATCTGGCAATATTTGTTAAAATATTCTTTTTTCTTATTGTTGCTGTATTACTGAGTTACTTATCTGACATTATAGTAAGGAAACTTATTATTTCCATTTTAACAACTATAATTAAAAGATCAAAGACAAAAATTGATGACATTTTCCTGGAAAGAAAAGTTTTCAACCGCTTGTCTCATTTCGCACCGGCCCTTGTCATATTCTTTCTGACACCACTTGTTTTTAAGGATTACCCTGCTATTATCAAGCTTGTCCAGAATGGAGCATATGTGTATATGATTCTAATAGGTTTGCTTTTTACAGATTCATTTATAAATGCAATGCATGAAGTTTACTTAAGACTTTCAATATCAAAGCACCGTCCCATAAAAGGATATGTACAGATTGTTAAGATAGCGATATATTTCATCGCAATTATATTAATTATTTCAACAATATTTGGGAAATCGCCAAAAGGATTGTTAACTGCTTTAGGCACGGCTGCAGCTGTACTAATTCTTGTTTTCAAGGATACAATTCTTGGATTTATTGCAAGTATCCAACTATCTGCCAATAAGATGGTAAAACCTGGCGACTGGATATCTATGCCCGATCATAATGCTGACGGAACAGTAATTGAGATCAGTTTAAATACAGTAAAAGTTCAAAACTGGGATAAAACCATTACCACCGTTCCAACGTATGCCCTTATTTCCGAATCATTTTATAACTGGAAAGGAATGGAAGAATCAGGCGGACGCAGGATTAAACGGTCAGTTATCATTGATATGAAAAGTGTAAAATTCTGCACGCCTGAAATGATTAAAAAGTTCAAGAAAATACAGATACTACGCGACTTTATTGAAAAGAAAGAAAAAGAGCTTGACGCACATAACAAAAAACACAAAATTGATAATTCTGTTCTGGTCAACGGGCGAAGAATGACAAATATTGGGGTTTTCAGAGCATACATTACATCATATCTTTATAACCATCCTAAGATCAATAATGAAATGACAAGTATGGTACGCCAGTTACAACCAACCGATAAAGGTCTGCCACTACAGATATACGTTTTCAGTAACGACAAGAGATGGATTGAATATGAGAAAATTCAATCTGATATATTTGATCATATCTTTGCAGTAGCGCCTGAATTCGATTTGAGAGTATTCCAGAATCCCAGTGGTTACGATGTAGTGAAATTGCTTGAGCAAAATTTATAGAATTAAAAGCAAATTATTTTAATCTTGTGTTGTTTCGTTGTTTTACCGCCTCATAAATTAAGATACCTGCAGTAACAGAAACATTCAGAGATTCTATTTTCCCTTTCAACGGGATTTTTATTTTCTCGTCAGCCAGCTCAAGTATTTTCTCACTTATCCCTTTTTCCTCTGAACCTAAAATAATAGCCAATGGGGTATTAAACCTGGCATTATGATAGACGTTTTTCGCTTTTTCTGTTGCTGCAACTATATGTAATCCGCTATCTTTCATGAATTTAATAGCTTCTGAAAGTTCTTCGTTACGACAAACCGGCATTGTATGTAATGCCCCGGCAGATGTTTTCACAGCATCAGGATTTATTTGTGCTGATCCTTTTTTTGGTATAACTACCGCGTGCACCCCGGCACATTCAGCTGTCCTTATTATCGCTCCAAAATTTCTTACATCAGATATCTGGTCAAGAACCAGAATAAATGGATTTTCTCCCGACTCATATATCCCGGGTAAAATCTGTTCCACTGTATAATAACTAATTAACGATAAATAAGTAATTACACCCTGATGATTTTTTTGTGTAATACGATTAAGACGTTGAACAGGAACAAACTGATAAGGAATTTTTTCTTTTCGTATTAAACTAAAGAGTTCAATAGCCAGTTCACTCTTTGCCCCCTGCCTGATAAATATCTTATCAATTTCCTTCCCTGCACGAATAGCTTCAATTGCGCTACGTATCCCATAAATAAAATTATCACTTCTATTGGACATTATTCTTTAATTTGATTTATTTCAAAAGTTTTACCATTTCTCCAACTTGTTACTGCCTGATCCCACATAGTTTTGGTTTCAGCATTTCTTCTTAGCTTAAAATCGTTTTGTGTAAAAGGATTACTAATTTTTGTGAAGACAAATGATATCCGGGGTGATGATTTCTTCGTTCCAAAAATCCATTTTTCTTCTTCATCGTTCTTAAAAACATTATCAGGCGGACCATAAACTATATATATCATTCCACGGTCAGTTTTCCATCCTTCTTTATACGAAGCAAAGAAATAGTTAGCATATAACACCCGGTTGTAATAGATCCTTATTAATTCTCTTGCTTTCTCGATATTTGAAGCACTTTCAAGCCAAAAATTATCTACTGCCAGTTTGGGAACCGGATCACTCAGTAGTCTTTTTATCTCATTTTGTGAAGCAAGATACACTAAAGGCTTAATCATCTCCTCAGGTGTTTTAACTGAGGGAAAGTATTCTCCAAAATAGATAAAACTATATCCCTCCAGGCGATCTGGTGATATCCCGACCTGATATATACCATGAACAGGGAATTTCAATATGGTGGTATCTGAGTATGGAATTGACCAAACACTATCAGGCTTTAAATCCATTGATCCTGATGGAATAAGAAATGAAGGCGGATCAGGTATTTTACTTTTGTTTTCAAAATACCGTATATATAGAGTGTCTATTTCTTTTTTTGGATAAAGGATACATAAAGCTAAAGAACTATCAACAATAGGATTAAAAACCTGAACTCTGGATTTATGATCAACAACAATGAAATTCTGCCGGTTATATTCAGATGTCTTATCTACAGTAATAAATGACTGGACAGCTTTATTCCTTAAAATGTCACGAACAATTACCTCGAGATTATAGGTATGTGCTTTTTCTGCCTTGATTGGAATGCTGGCAATAAATTCCCTCTTAACATTATGCATCATGACAGGATATTTAAAAAATCCGCTATCTACAACAATTCTGCCAACAGTAAGATCATACAAACGATAATAAATCCCCAATTCAGCCCTGTAAATCCCTTCCGGGTTAGCCATGTTATATAGCAACTCAACAGGATAGATTTTTACAAATAGTGTAGACTGATTATCGTTATCATGATAAACTTTATACCTTGGATGAATTGTTGCCCTCCCCGGATTATAGATATAGGCAAGGTTACTGTCTTGTCTTATTTTAGTAACTGTATTGCAACTTTGAAATAAAACTGTAAACAATCCTATTAATCCAATATAAATAATCCCGCGCATAATAATGATAAATCAGTAATACTTACGAAATATAACTATTCTTTTTTCAATTTTGTTTATTTGTTTATTTGTTGATAAGTTTATTTGTCCCTTTTTAATTTTTAATTTTTAATTTATTCTATTCCTCACCTCATCTTCTCCACATCAGCACTACTCTCCTCCCACTCCTTTAATTTCAATGTAAGCTTCTCTTTAAGTTTTTCATATTCAATAAAAAAACCTTTACCTGAATTATAATTTGCAAATTCTTTGGGTGAGGCAACCACTCTATCCATTTCAGCAATTTCCTTTTCAAGGATATCGATCTCACTTTCCAGTTTACCGACCCTTTTTTCCAGCTTCCGTAAATTTTTTTCATATTCTTTCCGTCTGAAATATTCCTTCTTATTTGGTGTCTCTTTTTTCTGCAAAGTTTTTAATCCTGTTCTTTTTATTTCCAGTTCACGCAAAGATTCAATCTTTTTCCTTCCGAGAAAATCATAGATACCTCCTACGCTTTCTTTTATTTTACGGTTGCCGAATTCAAACACTTTATTTGTTAAACCATCAAGAAATTCCCGGTCGTGCGAAACTAAAACCAAAGTCCCGTCATATTCAAGCAAGGCTTCCTTAAGAATATCTATAGATCTCATATCCAAATGATTAGTCGGCTCATCCATAATCAGAAGGTTGTTAGGTTCTAACAATAGTTTGATTAAGGCAAGTCTTGAACGCTCTCCACCTGACAATACTTTCACTTTTTTGTCAACCTCTTCTCTACTGAATAAGAATGCTCCGAGAATATCTCTTATCCGTGTACGGATCTCACCTTTTGCCACATCATCAATAGTCTGAAACACTGTCTTGTTCCCATCCATTAGTTCGTCCTGGTTTTGAGCAAAGTAACCTGTAATCACATTATGTCCAAACTTCAGGTTCCCACTAAATTCAAGCTCCCCCATCAGTATCCTGGAAAATGTAGTTTTCCCTTCTCCGTTTTTTCCAACAAAAGCCACCTTTTCTCCTCTCTCAATAATAATATCTATTTCGTCAAGAACCAGATTCTTTCCATAGCTTTTACTAAGACTCGTAGCTTCAACAACAATAGATCCTGCTCTGGGTGCAGGTGGAAATTTAATACTGATCCCTGACCTGTCTTCACTTTCCACTTCAATCCTTTCTAACTTATCCAGATGTTTAATTCGCGATTGAACCTGTACAGCTTTGGTGGCTTTATATCTGAAACGATCAATAAATTCGCGTGTATCCGCAATCTTTTTCTGTTGATTCTTATATGCCGCCAACTGTGTTTCCATTCTTTCCCGGCGCAGTTTAACAAACTTAGAATAGGGTACTTTATAATCATAGATTTTACCAAGTAATAATTCAACTGTACGGCCGGTAACATTATCCAGAAAAGCCCTGTCATGTGAAATAAGAATTATTCCCCCATGATAATCTTTAAGGTAGTTTTCGAGCCATTGAATAGATTCTATATCAAGATGGTTAGTAGGTTCATCAAGGAGAAGAAAATCCGGTTTTTTAAGCAACAATTTCGCTAACTCAATTCTCATTCGCCATCCCCCGCTGAAATGAGAAGTTGGTTTGCTGAATTCATCACGGGTAAATCCCAAACCAATCAGGGCTTTTTCAGCATCAGCCATAATACTATGTCCCCCCTTGATCTGATACTCTTCATGGGCTTCAGATAACCTGTGAATCAATCCTCTATATTCATCTGATTTATAATCTTCCCGTTGAGCAAGTACATTATTGATGTTTTCAATTTCTTCTTCAATCCGGGTTATCCCCGAGAAAGCGGTCAGGGTTTCGTCCAGAAGGTTTTTCCTGTCTTTATGCCTCATCTGCTGTGGTAAATATCCCACAGTTGTTTTTTTTGAAATAACGATTTTCCCTTCACCAGGTTTTATTTTCCCCACGAACAACCTTAGTAAAGTAGTCTTTCCTGCTCCGTTATTACCTACCAGACCAACCTTCTCGCCGCGATTAAACATTAAAGAAATATTGCTTAACAATTCAAAACCTCCAAACTGCACACATACCTGACTTAATGAAATCATTGTTATTCCTGTATATTGATCGTACAAAGATAGAAATCTTTATTCTCTCTATTCCCTCTATTCCATCTATTCCATCTATTCCATTATTCCATTATTCCATTATTCCATATCTTTGTGTTGAAATAAAAAAACAAGGTTTTGAGCAAAAGAAAAAGATTCCCACTGCTAGAAAAGGTCGAGATACTGGATATTGGCGCTGAAGGAAAAGCTATTGCAAAACATAATGAAAAAATCATTTTTATACCACGGTTAGTCCCGGGGGATATTGTTGACATCCGGATAAATAAGAAGCGAAAAAACTATTTTGAAGGATATCCTGTAAAATTTCACAGGTATTCTGCAATGAGGACAGAACCATACTGTATTCATTTCGGAACGTGTGGCGGTTGCAAGTGGCAAAACCTGCCTTATGAAGAGCAGTTGAAATACAAACAAAAACAAGTATATGATCAGCTTCACAGAATAGGGAAGATACCCTCCCTCCAGCTTGAAAAAATAAGCAATATTCTTCCATCTGAGAAAACAAAATATTACCGCAATAAACTTGAATATACCTTCTCTAATAACCGCTGGCTCACCAGGGAAGAGATTGACTCCGGAAAAGAATTTCCTGATATGGATGCGCTGGGATTTCATGTGCCGGGTATGTTCGATAAGGTAATAGATCTAACGGAGTGTTATCACCAGCCCTCTCCCTCGAACGAGATCCGTAATGCAGTGCGGGAATTTTCAAAACAAAACGGACTGAGCTATTTCGATATAAGAAAACAAGTTGGCTTCCTCAGGAACCTGATTATCCGTAATACTTCTTCCGATCAATGGATGGTTATTATTTCTTTCTTTTATGAAGACAAAGAAAAACGTGAGTTACTCCTCGAATATATTTCAAACAAATTTCCTATGTTAACTTCACTGATGTATGTGATCAATTCCAAAAAAAATGATACAATAACCGATCAGGATATTAAGCTATTCAAAGGGAAAGACCATATTATTGAGGAAATGGAGGGGCTGAAATTCAAAGTAGGTCCGAAATCATTTTACCAGACAAATTCAGCACAAGCTTATGAATTGTACAAAACAGTAAGAAAATTCGCTAACCTTCAAGGCAGTGAACTGGTATATGACTTGTACACAGGCACAGGAACCATTGCCTGTTTTATTTCATCAGGCGCCGGACATGTTATTGGTATTGAATCCGTTCCTGAAGCTATTGAAGATGCCGGAAAAAACTCACAGTTAAATGGGATTGATAACATAGATTTTTTTACCGGAGATATCAAAGACCTATTTAATAATGAGTTTATTACAGAAAATGGAAAACCTGATGTAATAATACTCGATCCACCCCGTGCAGGTGTTCACAAAGATGTAATTCATAATATCCAACTGGCTTCACCTGAAAAGATTATATAT
>JAUXED010000110.1 GCA_030618105.1 Bacteroidota bacterium
AAGAATTCACCATAGGGACCTGAGATTGTAACTTTATCGCCGGGTTTCCTGGAAAATAAATAGGATGAACAAATACCCGGGTTCACTTTCATAAATCTGCCTTTTGAACGGTCCCATGGCGGAGTGTCAATACGGATATTCAGTAAAACGATATTCCCTTCAGCAGGATGATTTCCCATTGAATATGCCCTGTATGTCTCTTCCGGATTTTTCATTTTCAAGTCCCATAATCCAAACTTGTCCCACTCAGCACGGAACTCCTCTTCAACAAATATATCCTTCCTAAAATCAACATCAACTTCAGGAACATCAATCTGAATATAACCACCCGATTTAAAATCAAGAGATTCCCCTTCAGGTAATTTAACCACAAACTCTTTGATGAAAGTTGCAACATTCCTGTTCGAAACAACTTCACATTCGTATTTCTTAATATCCAGAACAGCTTCAGGTACCCTGATCACCATATCCTGGCGAACTTTCACCTGACATCCCAGTCTCCAGTTATTTTTTTGTTCTTTACGGGTAAAAAAGCCTGTTTCAGTTGGAAGAATAGATCCACCACCTTCAAGCACCTGACACGTACACATTCCACAGGTCCCCATTCCACCGCAAGCTGAGGGAAGATAAATTTCATTGGCTGATAATGTTGACAATAGTGTTGATCCCGGGGAAACAATCATTTCCCTGTCATTAATTTTGAGTCGTACTTCGCCCTGGGGTGTTAATTTTTTTCGTGCGTAAAGCAGAATAAGTATAAGGAACAGGATCACCACCAGGAAAACGGCGACACTCACCAGGATAATTGCGAATTGTGAAAGTATTAAAATCATTTCGTCTGTATAATATTTACGTTTGTTTATAAACTCGTTTTTATGCTAAATCTTAATCCCCATAAAACTCATAAAAGCTATACCCATTAGTCCTGTAATAATAAATGTAATTCCAAGTCCGCGTAACGGAGCCGGCACATTTGAATATCTGATTTTTTCACGGATAGCTGCAATGCCAACAATAGCAAGCAACCAGCCAACACCAGAACCGAGACCGAAAACTGTTGCTTCACCGATATTTTGATATTCCCGTTCTACCATAAACAATGAACCTCCCAATATAGCGCAGTTTACTGCAATAAGTGGAAGGAAAATACCAAGAGATGTATACAATGCCGGTGTAAACTTTTCAATTACCATCTCAACCAGCTGTACCATGGATGCAATAACAGCAATAAACATGATAAAGGTAAGGAAGCTGAGATCAACATTGGCAAAATCTGCGCTTATCCAGACAAGTGCTCCTTTACTGAGAAGATAGTTCTCAATAAGATAATTAACAGGAACAGTTATTACTAATACGAATATTACAGCTATTCCAAGGCCAACAGATGTTTTAACAGTTTTTGAAACTGCCAGATAAGAACACATACCAAGGAAATAGGCAAAAACCATGTTGTCGATAAAAATCGACTTAACAAATATGTTCAGTAAATTTTCCATAGGTAAAATATTAATCTCAATTTATTATTGTAACTATTCAGTGCCTTATGTTTACACCCATCTTCTCATTTAATCATTCTATCATTTAATCATTCTATCATTTTTACTTAACTTTCTTCACTTTTGCCTTTTCTTCACCTCATTTCCTCATTTCCCAATCACCACATTTTCTCTCTTCACTTTTGCCTTTCTTCTTCAACCTTAAACATCTTCAAACCTTAAACTCTTCACTCTTCCATACTCAACTTACTCAACTACTTAACTTTCCTCAATAAGTTCTTTAGTCCTGCTCCTTTGTACCCATATAATGACACCAATAATTATAAGGGCCATTGGAGGCAAGATCATAAATCCATTATTCTCATATCCAATGTTATAAATTCCTATCTTCTCGAAAACCGGATATCCCCATATCTCTCCCGATCCGAACAATTCACGCAAAAATCCTACTATAATAAGTATCAATCCATAGCCGGCTGAATTGCCGATACCATCCAGAAAAGCAGTCCATGGTCTGTTGCTCATGGCAAATGCTTCAAGACGACCCATAATTATACAGTTAGTAATTATCAGTCCGACAAACACCGATAGTTGCTTGCTCACTTCGTATGCGAAAGCTTTCAGAACCTGGTCAACCAGAATTACCATTGTCGCGATTACCGTAAGCTGCACAATAATTCTGATTCGTGGAGGTATCATTTTTCTAAGTGCTGAAATAACCACATTTGATACTACTAAAACAACCATAACTGATATAGCCATAACCACAGCAGGTTCAAGCTTTACTGTTATTGCAAGTGCAGAGCATATTCCAAGTACCTGAACAGTAATTGGATTGTCTACGTTCAAAGGATTAGTAAGAAGTTTTATGTTCCTCGAAGAAAATAATGGTTCTCTGTCGCTCATTTGTTATTTTTCATTTGGTTTTTAAAATAAGTTTGATAACTGCCCAGGCAGTCATACAGCATTTTTTCAAGCCCATCGCTTGTAAGTGTGCCACCTGAAATGGCATCAACTTCATTTAAACTTTCCGGATCTGCTCCACCTTTTACAAGGTCAATGGATATAAATTCCCTGTTTTTATTAAATATTTTCTTGTCTGCAAATTGTGCTCCGAACCAATCGGTATTGATCTCGGCTCCCAATCCCGGTGTTTCACTCTCATGGTTATAATTGGTTCCGTAGATGGTGGTAAAATCATTATTTAATGCCACAAATCCATAAATAGGCCCCCAAAGTCCTTTACCATGAACAGCCACAATATACTTTTTTGTGCCATCTTCAAGAGAACTGATAAACACCGGAAGGGATCTCTGCTCAAGGGTTTTCCTCATTTGCGATCCCATTTCAATTTCAAAAGCATCAATACCCTCTTGCTCTTCGCCAACAGTGTTAATAACAAAACTAGCGGTAATATATTTTTTGTATAGTTCTTCCGCATCTTTAGCACTGCTTTTAATTCTTATTGAAGAAAGGATATTCCTTTTTTCCTGTATCTCAATATTCTTTTCCTGTAATGGCTGAAGCACCATTGCTGCCGCACTAAGTAAAGCAGCAACAATAACAACCATTATTGTTGAGAAAACGAAAATGTAGGTATTGCTAAAACTTTTCATCTGTATATATTTAGTATCTTATGTGTTATATATCTAATGTTGTTTATCTTTATTCTAACTTCTCATTGCCCAAAGTGTTACGAGTTACGGGTTACGGGCTTGCCACGTGAAATGCGACGGAGGAGCATATTTCACTGTGGTTACGAGTTCACGCCTCTTCGCCCTTTGCTCTTAGCTCTTAGCTCTTAGCCTCCTTTTCTTAATATTAGCTTCAATAACATAATGATCTATTAATGGAGCAAATACATTCATCAGTAATATTGCAAGCATCACACCTTCAGGATATGCAGGATTAATAACACGGATCAGAACAGCAAAAATTCCTGCCAAAAATCCATATATCCATTTACCACGTTCGGTCTGTGCCGCAGTAACCGGATCGGTTGCCATAAATACCGCACCAAATGCGAACCCTCCCATAATAAGGTGATGCCAGGCAGGGATCTCCATAAAAGGATTTGATGCAATAAGATTGAAAAGCAACCCCATTACTAACCCTCCTGCAGCCATAGATAACATTATCTTCCAGCTTCCTATTCCAGTTGCAATAAGTATAACAGCTCCAATCAATATAGCAATAACGGAAGTTTCGCCTATTGATCCCGGAATGGTTCCCAGGAACATTTCCCAGGTAGAAGGCAGGTTTTCAAATAAACCTGCTGCAGCATTTGCCAGCGGAGTGGCTCCTGAAAATCCATCTATAACGCCCTCTCCACTTTTAAGTCCTTGAATCCATATGGTATCCCCTGACATCCAACCCGGGTAAGCAAAAAACAGGAATGCCCGTGCTGTGAGCGCCGGATTCAGAATATTCATTCCCGTACCTCCAAAAACCTCCTTGCCAATAATAACAGCGAATGCCGTTGCCAGTGCAACCATCCATAAAGGTACATCTACAGGTACAATTAATGGAATTAAGAAACCTGAAACAAGAAAACCCTCATTCACTTCATGTCCCCTGATCTGGGCAACTGCAAATTCAATTCCAAGTCCGACAACATAGGAAACAACAATGATCGGGAGTACTTTCAGAAACCCGAATACAAAATTTTCCCATATTGTAGCCTCCATCCCAATAGATAGATTATGCTGATAGCCTGTATTCCACATACCAAAAAGCAGAGCCGGAACAGCCGCTGCAACAACAATAATCATAGTCCTTTTCATATCAAGGGCATCACGAATATGAGCTCCCTTCGTTGTTACCCGGTTTGGAACAAAAAGAAACGATTCAAAAGCTTCGAAAGTGGAATGTAGCTTTTCAAATTTTCCGCCTTTTGAAAAATGTGGTTTGATTTTATCAACAAATTTTCTTAATGACTTCATTATATTTTGATTATCAGCTTTTCAGGTTAATTATTAGAATAACTTATTTTTCAATTATTTATACATATTTGTTTTGAAATATTATTCCACTATTCCACTCTTCCACTATTCCATTATTCCACTCTTCCCTCTACTCCCTCTACTCCCTCTATTCCCTCTATTCCCTCTATTCCCTCTATTCCCTCTATTCCCTCTATTCCACTCTTCCTATCCAAGCTCCTTTTGCATCAATTCAAACCCGCTTCTTAATATTGATTGAACCTCTGTTTTTGAAGTACAAACATATTCACATAAAGCAAAATCTTCTTCTGCCACTTCATATATTCCAAGGTTTTCCATAAGATCAATATCCTCAACAAGAATGGCTTTAAGCAATTGTACCGGATAAATATCCATTGGCAATACCTTCTCGTATTGTCCGGTTAAAACGAAAGCCCTTCTGCCACCCTGCAGATTTGTATGCAGTGTATATCTATTGTTTGAAGTAAGAAATGAAAAGAACGTTCGTGAACCACTGAATTTTTTCAAACCCGGCAAAGCCCAACCTAAAAACTCATAATGATCACCCTCAGGGATTACTGTTACCTGCGAATCGTAGAAACCTATAAAACCTTCTTTGCTTATTTTACTGCCGGTAAGAACATTCCCGCTAATATAACGGTTATTTCCCTCCTTCACATTATCTTTAAGCAATGGTTTAACAGAAGCTCCCAACTTAGTTCTGTAATAACGTGGTTTTAAAACTTCTGAACCTGTAAGTGCCACTAATCTGGTTGGGTTAAAAACACCTTTCTCAAATATTTTTCCGATCACAACCACATCCTGAGGATTAATGGTCCACACTACTTCTCCTTTTTTTACAGGATCAATATGATTGATCTGTACACCAACATTACCTGTTGGGTGTGGACCCCTGAAGTAATGTAATTCAACACCTTCAGTTTTGGTAAAAACATCAGCTATTGGGAAAACAGCATTAACGCCGATATGTATCTTCCCTGATGTTAATTGTGATAGTGCATCAATTCCTGTTTGAAATGAAATTTCATCTCCGTTAAGAATAAAATCCAGATCGGGTGCCAGTGGTGCCGTATCAAAACCTGAAATAAAAATTGTCCTGGGATCATCATTAGGATCAGCAATAATATGAAAAGGTCGTTGCCTTATAAAAGGCCACACTCCACTCTTCAGAAGATTATTAACAATCTCCTCCCTGTTCATGGTTTTAGGATCACCTTTCTGAAAAGTAATAGCTTCATTTTTTTGGTCAGACTCTATTACCACCTCAAGTATCCTTCTCCTTTCACCACGATTTACAGCCACAACTTTTCCGCTAACAGGCGAAGTAAATAATATATCCGGCTTGTACTTATCATAAAATAAGGGAGATCCTGTTTTTACTTCAGATCCAATTTTTATAGATAATTTTGGTAATGGGGACAGACCTGGGTAATCGGGTGGTTTTACTGCATAAAACTCTGAAGGTTCAGCCTGAATGATGATCCTTTCAGGGTTCCCTTTAAGTTTTATATCCAGGCCCTTTTTGATTCTGATAACCTTGGGCATGTTATAGTTTTGATTTAATAAAATTTGACACAAAAATATACAATTTTTAATTTCCTGCAATTGGAATGGATGTAAATAATGTAAAAACCCGCCTGGCAGTTTCAAACCGCCTGGCGGGTATGTGATGCTGTGATCCAGTGTGAAGAGTTTGAGGTTTGTATTAAGCAAAAATCTTAGAATTTCCTTTACCTTTGTTCAATATTTGTAATCCGGGAAATAATGAAGATAAGCCGAAATAAGTACACAATCCTGTTAAGCTTTGTTTTGATCTTCCTTTATCATGGAAAAACTTTATGCCAGGATTCTTTGATCTACTCCGGATATGTTTTTAAGGATGAGATAAAAACGGTTCTGTTACATAAAAAAGGATGGGATCTGTCCTACCCCATTCTGAACCTGAACAGTAACGAAAAGCTGGTACTTATTTTTGATGAACTGGGATCGCGAACAGGGAATTATCAATATACATTCGAACATTGTGACGCCGGCTGGAATTCTTCGAATTTATCTCCTCCGGAATACATGGATGGGTTCCCGGAGAACCAGATTGAAAAATATAACTATTCGTTCAATACTACTGTCGATTATGTAAACTACCAACTGGAATTTCCAAACGAGAATATTCAATTTAGAATATCAGGTAATTATATTATTAAGGTGTACGAAGATTATGATCCTGAAAAAATTGTTCTTACAAAAAGGTTTACTGTTTCCGAGAACCTGGTTAATATAACCGCCAGGGCAAAACGCCCGTCTATAACAGCAATATATAACGAAGGACAGGAAGTAACCTTTTCAATCGATCTGAATTCATATCATGTCAGGGACCCGTATCAGCAAATCAAAGCAGTTGTATGCCAGAATAATAAATGGGACTATGCAAGAACTGACCTGAGACCTTCAATGTTCAATAGCAACATGCTGGTATTCAGCGATCCAACTACAAATGTTTT
>JAUXED010000006.1 GCA_030618105.1 Bacteroidota bacterium
GAGCGAGTAACAACCGAACTGCCGATAGGCAGTGAGCTCGCGAATACCTTTGAAAATAAATTTGTTTATGAGCAAATACCACAGAACTTGTAAAAAGGTAGAAAATATAAGTAACCTTGTCACTAACATAAAAGATTTAAACGTATGAAAAAAACTATTTTATCACTCTTCTTAGTAGTAATTGTTATAGGACAGGGTATTACCCAATCCTTTGATAAGATAAAATTTAAAGAGTATAAACCAGGCTTTTATCAAAATTTTATTATGAAAGATATCGATTCAGTGGAAAAGAAGCAAAAAGATACAAAAGTGGATAAACGCCTGCTAATGGATCAGTCGGGAATGGACTTGCCTAATGATCCTGAATTGTACAATTCTTACTGGCACAATCCGGTTATATCACAGGGAAATACAGGAACCTGCTGGTGCTTTTCAACCATTTCTATGTATGAGTCAGAGGTAAAAAGGTTATGCCGGAAAGAAGTTAAGTTATCTGAGATGTTTACAGTGTATTGGGAATATGTTGAAAAAGCCAGACGTTATATAAGGAAAAGAGGAGAATCCTTGTTTTCCCAAGGTTCGGAGGCAAATGCAGTTACTCGAATATTCAGGAAATATGGTGCTGTACCGTGGCAAGAATATACAGGTTTGAAAGATGGACGTAAATATTTTAGTCATGCTAAAATGTACAAAGAAATGTATAACTTTCTGAAGGGATTGAAAAACTCAAATGACTGGAATGAGGAAGAAGCCCTTGAAACTATTAAATCTATCATGAATTTTTATATGGGTGTTCCCCCTGAAAAATTTGAATATGAAGGAAAAACAATAACACCCAGGGAATACCTGAGCAAGGTGATTATGATTAACCCTGATGATTATGTCGAAATATTATCCTATATCCAACAACCCTATTGGAAACAGGTTGAATATGAGGTTCCGGATAACTGGTGGCACAGTTCTGAGTATTATAATGTACCGCTTAACATATTTATGGAAATCCTTAAAGAAGGAATAAGAAAGAAATATACAGTGAGTATTGGGGGTGATGTTTCTGAAGCAGGTTTCAGCCGGGAAACCAATGTAGCTCTAGTTCCTGATTTTGATATCCCTTCAGATAATATTAATGAAAATGCCAGACAGTTCCGTTTTTCAAATAAAACAACAACCGATGATCATGGTATGCATCTGGTAGGGTTTTATAAGAAAAATGGTACTGATTGGTACCTGGTAAAAGATTCTAGCTCCGGATCCAGGAATGTGGGTAAAGATGATGAACGTTTCGGATATTATTTCTTTAGTGAAGATTATGTTAAGTTAAAAATGATGAATTTTACTATTCATAAAGATGCCATAAAAAATATTTTGGATAATTTCTAGTAATAAAAACTCAAAATTTGAAAAACATAAAAGTCCCTTTTGAACGGGGCTTTTTTGTTTTGCAGTAATTAAGAGAATCTATTCTCGGAAATAAAGTCTTATCTTTGATAAAGTTTTTTTTACCAGGTTGATAATTTTATAGAAGTGCAGGAAAAAATAATCATACTTGATTTTGGATCACAATATACACAGCTGATTGCCAGACGCATCAGAGAGTTAAATGTCTATTGCGAAATTCGGCCCTTTAGCAGGAACCATGGAATAGATGATTCGGTGAAAGGGGTTATATTATCCGGTAGTCCTTCATCTGTACGGGATAAAAATGCTCCGGAACCGGACCTTTCCGGAATAAAAGGAGAGAGACCACTCCTTGGGGTTTGCTATGGAGCGCAATATCTGGTACATCACTATGGAGGTGAAGTTTTACCTTCTGAAACCAGGGAATACGGAAGAGCTAACCTGAAATTTGTAAAACATAACAGCGATCTTTTTAGTGGTGTTACACCAAATACACAGGTGTGGATGTCGCATGGGGATACAATAACCAGGTTGCCCCGGGATTATGAGGTGATAGGTAGCACTGATGATGTGAAAGTGGGGGCGTTTAAAATCAGAAATGAGACTTCCTATGGAATTCAGTTTCATCCGGAAGTATATCATACTACTGACGGGAAAAAGATTTTGAAAAACTTTGTTTTGAATATTTGTGGATGCCGCCAGGATTGGACACCTGCCTCCTTTGTTGAAACAACTGTTGCAAATTTGAAAAAGAAACTTGGAAGAGATAAAGTGATTCTTGGACTTTCAGGAGGCGTGGATTCTTCAGTTGCCGCTATCCTCTTAAACAGAGCTATTGGTGATAAACTTACTTGTGTTTTCGTAGACAATGGAATGTTGAGGAAAAATGAATTTAACCAGGTCCTCGGGTTGTATAAAAACATGGGATTGAATGTGTTAGGAATAGATGCCTCGGACAGGTTCATTGAAAAACTATCAGGAATATATGAACCTGAACAAAAACGGAAAATAATAGGAAAAATTTTTATCGAGGTTTTCGAAGAAGAAGCAGTCAAAGTTAAGGATGTAAAATGGCTGGCACAGGGAACGATTTATCCGGATGTTATTGAATCAATATCGGTTAATGGTCCCTCAGCAACTATTAAATCACATCATAATGTTGGTGGGTTACCTGAAACAATGAATTTGAAAGTAGTAGAACCCCTGATGCTTTTATTTAAAGATGAGGTGAGAAGAGTGGGAAAGACACTAAATATAAGTCAGGTGATTTTAAAAAGACATCCCTTTCCGGGACCCGGATTAGCCATTAGGATACTGGGAGATATTACCCTGGAAAAAATCAAAATGTTACAGGAAGCAGATGATATTTATATTCAGGCTCTGAAGAAAGAGAATTTATACGATGAAGTATGGCAGTCGGCTGTTATACTTCTTCCGGTTCAATCGGTTGGAGTTATGGGTGATGAGAGAACATATGAAAATACGGTCGTATTGAGAGCAGTGACTTCAACAGATGGGATGACAGCTGATTGGGCTCATTTACCATATGATTTTTTAAGTAGAGTTTCAAATACAATAATAAATAAGATAAAAGGAATAAACAGGGTTGTATACGATGTGAGTTCTAAACCTCCGGCTACAATTGAGTGGGAGTAGGAATTAGGAATTAGGAATTAAAAATTAGAAATTATTCGGCAAAACTAAATGCTGATAAATTGAAATAGCATTAAAAACTTATAATTATGAGGAGAAATAATTTGACTTTTCTGTTCGTGGTATTAATGTTAACAATAAGCCTGATTGTTCCGGTTAATGGGCAGTTTACTGATGCATCATTGAAGATGGGTAAAGTAATAAGTTTGATTGAAGCCTATTATGTGGAAGAGGTAAATCAGGAAAAAATGGTTGAGCAAGCCATTATTAATGTTCTTAAAGAGCTTGATCCTCATTCAACGTATATTTCTGAAAAGGAAGTAAAGGATATGAATGAACCCCTTATTGGGAACTACGAAGGAATAGGGATTCAATTCAATGTACTATATGATACTATTCTTGTGATCTCACCAATTCCAGGTGGCCCATCAGAAAAAGTTGGAATACGGGCCGGGGACAGAATTGTGAAAATTGATGGTGAAAATGTTGCAGGTATAGGCATAACCACTACAAAAGTAAAAGACAAGTTGCTTGGGAAAAAGGGTACTAAAGTAAATGTCGGTGTAAAAAGAAAAGGAGTTGTAAAATTAATTGAATTTACAATAACACGTGATAAGATACCAATTCACAGTCTTGATGCTGCTTACATGGCTGATGATGAAGTTGGATATATAAAGTTAAACAGATTTTCCTTTACAACTATGAAAGAATTCCATAAAGCAGTGGATTCTTTGTTAGATTTAAATATGAAAAAACTCATCCTTGATCTTCGTGGAAATGGTGGAGGATACCTTGAGACGTCAGTTAGATTGGTTGATGAGTTTCTTCCGGAAGGGAAGATGATTGTAAATATGGAAGGCAACCATGTACCTGAAAAATCATTTCTTAGTCATTCGGGAGGCAGATTGCTTGATAATCAGGTTGTTGTAATTATTGATGAAGGATCTGCTTCTGCCAGTGAAATTGTTGCCGGGGCTTTACAGGATTGGGACAGAGGGGTTGTTATAGGGCGAAGATCATTTGGAAAGGGACTGGTGCAGAGGCCCTTTAACTTACCTGATGGGTCAATAGTCAGACTTACCATTGCCAAGTACTATACTCCTTCAGGAAGGTTGATACAAAAGCCTTATAATGATGGCTTTGAAGAATATGCAAAAGATCTGGTTACAAGATATAGTAAAGGGGAGTTTGTTTATGCTGACAGTATTCACTTCCCTGACTCTCTTAAATACACTACATTACTTAATAAACGGGTTGTATACGGTGGAGGCGGTATCATGCCTGATATTTTTGTTCCGCTTGATACAACAGGAAATACTGGCTACTATAGCGATTTATTGAGAAAAGGTGTAATAACAAATTTTATACTTGATTATGTTGATCGAAACAGGGATGAAATTATTCACAGGTACAGTTCTTTTAGCGAATTCAGAGATCAATTTAAGATTGACGACCTTATGCTCAAAGATCTGTTAGTTGCTGCTGAAGATGAAAAAATTGAAAAAAACGAACTGGAGTTTGAACAGTCAAAAGAACAAATCAAGGTGATACTGAAAGCACTGATCGCGAGAGATATCTGGGATATGAGCGAGTATTATGAAATTGTTAATGAAAAGAACAAAGCATTTAATAAAGCGATAAGTATCCTTAAAAATGAAGAAACTTTCTTTTCCACAATAGATCCCGGGTTAATTTTAAAAGATCTTCACTAAAAAATTAATTGTACTTATATGATTCAGGTTTTCCTGAGCTGGACCGGTAATAATGCAGATTTACTTATTGAACTATTTGGTTTTTTAACTGCACTTATTTACCTCTACTTTTCAATAAAACAGAAAATCTGGCTTTGGCCATTTGGCATCTTAACCTCATCGTTATACATTTATATATTCTATATTTCAAGTCTGTATGCCGATATGGGTTTACAGATTTATTACGTGTTAATTAGTTTTTATGGCTGGTATCATTGGGTTCATGGGGTAAACCATAATAAGGATAGTAATCTTTCAGTTTCAACCCTTTCAGGTTCTTTAGCTCTTAAATTGTTATTGATATTATTTGTTATTTACTGGATAATTGTATTTATTCTCTTGAAGGGTCCAACTTATCTTGGCATGCCTCCCTCTGATCTTCTTTACTGGGATGCTTTTACAACATCAGTAAGTATTATTGCTACATGGATGCTTGCCAGAAAAATAATTGAGCATTGGATTGCCTGGATAATTGTTGATTCTGTGTCATTTGGTTTGTATATTTATAAAGAATTGTACATTACTGTCGTTTTGTTTCTGATCTATACTATTCTTGCATTTGTTGGATTTTACAAATGGAAAAAAGATTTAATAAAAACAAGCCAAAGTACAGAAAGATAGTCCTGACCGGACCTGAATCAACTGGAAAGACATGGTTGGCGAAGCGATTAGCCATGCATTACCAGACTGACTGGATTTCGGAATATGCCAGGGAATATGTTGAGAATCTGAAAAGAAAATATAACTATTCTGATTTAGTTGTTATTGCGCAGTATCAGGTTAATGTTGTAAAAGATTATAATGGGAAAGTTAACAGGTTTCTTTTTCTTGATACGGACCTTATTATTCTCAAAATCTGGTTTGATGTTGTTTATAACGATTGTCCTGCATGGCTGACTGAAAGTATTCGTAATCGTAATATTGACCTTTACCTGCTTTGTGACACTGATATTATGTGGGAATATGATCCTGTGAGAGAAAATGCTAATCAGAACAGGGAAGTACTTATTAAAATGTATAAACAAGAAATTCAGGACTCCGGTGTTCCATTTGTTTTGATCAGAGGTAAGGAAAATACCAGGTTAGCGAATGCTGTTAATGCGGTTGAAAAATGGGATAGAGGGGATAGAGGGAATATCCAATTAATATTTTAAATAGCAATGGGAAAATATGGCAATGTCTATATTGCGAAAACAATGCAGGGACTTGAAGGAGTACTTGCGAAAGAACTAAAAGAGCTGGGTGCATGCAGGATAAAACCGGGTAGAAGAATGGTTGAATTCTCCGGTGATATGAATATTGTCTATAAAGCTAACTATTGGCTTCGGACTGCCCTCCGGATTCTTGTACCTGTCCGGTCATTCAGGGCTATAAATGAACATCAACTTTATACTGAAACGAAAGCTATTAATTGGGAAAAATATTTAAGTCTCCAACATACTTTCGCTGTTGATTCGGTAGTATTTTCAAAGTACTTCAATCATTCACATTATGTTGCTTTGAAGGTGAAGGATGCGATTGTGGATCAGTTTCGGGAGAAAAAGGGCCGGAGACCGTCAGTTGATAGCAAGGATCCTGATATAAAAATTAATATTTATATAAATATTGATAGATGCACAATTTCACTTGATAGTTCCGGTGAATCATTACATAAACGAGGTTATAGGGTTGAACAATACAAAGCACCACTGAACGAAGTTTTGGCTGCGGGGTTGATCATGTTATCCGGTTGGGATAAAAAAACAAATTTTCTTGATCCTATGTGTGGTTCCGGAACGTTTCTTATTGAAGCGGCTATGATTTCAAGAAATATTCCTCCAGGGTATTACAGGCAAAAGTATAGTTTTATGAACTGGCTTGATTATGATCCTGAACTGTACAGGGATATTCAGGTAAGCCCCTATTCAAAGCAATATGAACCAAAAATACTGGGAAAAGATATTTCATTCCGTGCTATTGCAGCTGCAAGAGAAAACATCCAAAAAGCAGGTCTTATGTCATCTATATCTCCCGAGGTTTGTTCTTTTGAAACAACCAGCTCTCCATGGAGTTCAGGTTTTATTATAATGAATCCGCCATATGGTGAAAGGATCAAGATTGCTGCAACAGGGAAGCTTTACAAAACAATTGGGGACCATCTTAAAAAAGAATTTCCTGGATATAAAGTATGGATATTCAGCTCGAATTTTGAAGCACTTAAGCAAATAGGTTTGCGTCCAACGGTTAAAAAAACACTTTTTAACGGACCTCTAGAATGTAAATTTATGGGGTTTGAAATGTACGAGGGATCAAAATGAGAAACAATTTTCTCAATTATTTGTTGGGAAACCAATTTTTGTTGTATATTTAATTTTAAATATTCTTATCTGTTTTTTTGAAATTTTCAGATAAGATGTTATTTTTATTGTTTCTTTATTTTAGTTATATAAGTTCTATTTTTATTATATTTGTCAATTAATGGTTTTGAATAACCTGGCAAAGGAGTACGAAAACTTTTAGCCTCAATGAGTTTTAATTTTCAGGAATACTTTGATGAATTAAATGGCGGGAATGTACTGTTTTCCTATAAGGGAAGTATTACTACAGGCCTGATAAATAATGTATTAGACACTGTTGAGGCTAAGCTTCAGGACTCTGATGAGCATTCAAAAATACGAAAGAAAGTTTATAATGTTCTGGTAGAGGGTTTGCAGAATTTATATCATCACAATGATGATTTGCCAAATTCTTACAAAGAAAAATTTGAAGATGGTTTTGGCGTTTTAGTTATTAAGAAACTTGGTGATTGTTATAAAATTTCAACAGGAAATTTTATTTTCTCCGAGCATATTAAAGGATTAAAAAACAGGATTGATAAGATAAATTCATTGTCGAAAGAGGAGTTAAAAGAGGAATATAAGAATATACTTAATAACCAAAAAATGTCAGCAAAAGGAGGTGGAGGTCTTGGATTAGTTGATATTGCACGTAAAACAGGAAACAAACTCGATTATATGTTTCATAACTATAATGAGAAGTATTATTTTTTTAGTCTCGATATCTCTATTTCAAATTAATTATTTTAGAAATTAATAAAGATTTATAATATGGAACCCATTTCATTTGAAGGAACCCCGAAAACACCCACAGTTAATTTTAATGCTGATAATGGAATTATTGAAATCAAAGGGAGATCTATTCCTGAAAATTCTATTGAATTTTACAAACCGTTGGTTGATTGGCTTGAGAAGTATAAAGAAAATGCACAGCCAATGACTAAAGTAATTATTCAGCTTGAGTATTTTAACACCAGCTCATCAAAATGCATACTTGATGTTTTTAAGAAACTTGAGGCTATACATAAAGCGAAAAATCCGGTTGAAATTCATTGGTACTATGAAGAGGATGATGAAGATATGCTGGAAGCAGGGGAAGATTATGAATCGATTATCAGAGTGCCTTTTAAGATGGTCGAAATTGTTGAATAATATTTTAATAATAATATTATAAAGGGAGGTTGACTGACCTCCCTTTTTTTTTCGTTAATTTGATTGATCTCCAAACTTATAGCCAATTTGTTCAAAAAAATCAAGTGACCTTTTCAGCAATCTTTTATGCAGAACAAAATACAATAGTATGGTGAAAATCCAAATGACTAATACATTTATCCAGAATGTGCTGAAATAATTGCCAAATAACTTCTTGGTTGGTGCATAGAAATGTGCCTTAATAAATGGATGCTCAGGGTCAAGATATACCGGGTCTATCTTTTGGATTAATTCACCCTTGAATTCAATAATCCTGTCTTTTTCCTTTTCATTCGTTACAAACTCTTTGATCTGGTCGTTGGAATGCTGTCGTTTTAATTTTAAAAATTTCTCTTTATCTTCCTTTTCTAACCCGGATATTATAATATCCTTTCTTTCATTAGCATTGTTATAAAGTGCTATATAGTACTTTCTATTTAATTCCAGGTAGGCTCCGGTAGCTTGTATAGCTTCAGAAGTAATCTTTTCCGGGTATAAGTAATCAAGATATTTAAATTTTACTTTTGGGTTATTTTTTAATTCTTTGCCAATTTCATTACGCAGAACTAACAAATCTTGTGAGAAATTATTTTTATCTCTTTCGTCCTTACTTATTGCCCTGGATATACTATTAGTTTTATTCTTCAATTTATCATACCAGTAGTTTTTTTTATAATTAGCTTTACTCATTGTTTTATCGTAAATATAAAACTGTTTCTGGTAATCATTATTTTTGAATTGATGAACAGCCAGGGCTTCATATCCCCACCTTGCAGTTATAAATTCTCCATACAAGGGAATTTGTTTGGGAGAAGAGAGATTAGGATTTAATTTTTCGAACTTTATCATTACACCACTAAGTGCTAATTGCGGGATGATCAGGAAAGGAATGAGTATGTAAATGGTTACCACGGTTTTGAAACTGTCAGAAATAACAAGTCCAATCATATTTGACATAGCCCAGCAGCTGAACAGTACTATCCAATAATGAAAATACATGCCTTTGATCTCTATAATACTGTTACCAACCATTACAAAAGTAAATGCCTGGATAGCTGATATTGCAAATAACACACCTACTTTTGAGAATAAATAACTGGTCCAGCTCAGGTTTAAGAACACTTCCCTTTTAAGTATTTTCCGGTCTTTAATAATTTCTTCTGCACTTACTGTTAAGCCCATAAAAATACCAACGATAACCGACATGAAAATATAAATTGGAAGATTGTAATTTTCCAGAAGTGTATATCCTAGTTGATTAGAGGCACTTTCATCCCAATACTTAATCAGAAATGCCAGTAAAAAAGCAATTATTGGTGCTTCCAGCAAGTTAATAACAAGGTATTGAGTGTTGGCGAGTTTTGATAAAATATCTCGTTTAACAAAAATTACGAATTGTTTAAATTTATTGGGTGTTTTGAAGTGTATTTTCGGAATTTCTTCAGCCGGTTCTAACTTTTCATCATTTTTCTCTAGCGATTTTTTGTAAAAGCCGTTCCATTCAGGGGGTGATATTTTTCTGGTATTGGTTACTTTACCATACTCGTCCAGTACATTCGATTCGACAATGTTGAATACTTGTTCCGGATTTACATTACCGCATTCTGTACATTCACTCTCGTTCCAGTTTGCATGATGTGCTTTGTCTTTGAAATAAATGATTGATTCAATAGGATCACCATTATATATTAAGAAACCTCCGGTATCAAGAATAATAAGCTTGTCAAACATCTTGAAAATATCAGAAGAGGGTTGATGGATTACAACAAAAACAAGCTTTCCCTTAAGCGCTAGTTCTTTCAATAGATCAAGAATGTTTTCTGAGTCACGTGATGAGAGTCCTGAAGTTGGTTCATCAAGGAACAGTACTGATGGTTCACGAATTAATTCAAGCGCTATATTTAACCTTTTCCTTTGTCCGCCACTGATTTTTTTGTCAAGTGGACTCCCGACTCTCATGTCTTTAATTTCAAATAATCCAAGGTTTTTCAGAACCTTGTGAACAGTTTCAATAATTTCTTCTTCTGTATAATTACCAAAACAAAGTTTTGCATTATAAAACAAATTCTGATATACTGAAAGCTCTTCAATTAACAAATCATCCTGTGAAACAAAACCAATAAGACCTTCAATTTTTTCAGATTCCCTATGGATATCTACTCCATTTATAAGCACCTGCCCGGTGGTCGGTTCATTTGAGCCATTCAGAACATTTAACAAGGTTGATTTGCCAGCGCCACTTGCACCCATTATACCAACAAGTCTGCCAGATTCTTCATCAAAACTTAATTTGTGTATACCCAATTTTCCTCCTTTAAATCTGTACTCAATATCCTTAATCTGGTATACAATTCTTGATTCCTTAAGTTCAGGTCTGAATTGACTAATAATATCGCTGTAGTAAATAGGTTGTGTTTTTGGGTCACGGATTGAGGAACCCGGATTAAACACAAATACCCTGTCTTGCTGGAGAAGTTGCCCGTTCATGTATAATTCACTGTCTCCCATATATCTTAGAGCATACATATTTGCAGAGGGTATATTAAGAACCCTGATCTGTCCAATTAATGGTTTAACAACAAGGTGCTTCGTCTCTGGGTGGGAAAAATCTTCCTTGTTGTCAAGAATGAGAACATCGGGAGAACTTGGTAATTTGTCGAAACTAAATATTACAAATGATTCAATTGTGTTGTATTCTTCTATTGAAATGTTAAAAGTGTCTGAAACAGTTTTAATGAATTCCAGTTCTTGATCTGTTACTACATCTCTATCAGATTTTGAAAATTCGAATAGCTGGATAAGTACAATTATCTTCTGTTGTTGAGTAAGTTGATTGTTAATTTCCGTACATATTTTTAAAACCCTTACCGAGCTTGCTGAAATTCGCCTTCTTTGTTTTTCTTTTTCCTTTTGTTTATTTTGATAAATGTTATAGAATTCATCAAAAACTTCAATATACTCCTTTACCAATTCCTGGTTAAGTTGATTGCGTAAGAATGCTTCAACAACTGTTCGCCTGTCTGCTTCATTACTGGCAGGTCTTGCAATTATTGCAAAGAGTTGCATTAGAGCTTTTAATATTTGTGCACTCATAATATATCAGTTTATGATGACTAAAATACTTATAAAATTTCTAAAATATGATCATTTTAATATAAATCCGGCAAATATCAATTAAACAAGTAAGCAAAAAATATTAAAATTATCAAAAGTGAGTGTTAATAATACAAAATAAAAGATTTCGGTCATTTCATTTTATTGATAATTTGTAATACCCGGGAGTACTTTTGTTGATTTAACAGGAAAATCTTTGTTTTAAAGCCCATTTCTGCCGGGTTTTGTTATTTAGAGATGTTTTTGTTTACAATAAAATCTCTTAGGTAAATATGCACTGAAAAATCATATTCATCCCGAATTATTCCCAGCTTAATTTTTTTCCCTGGTTTTCGATAGAAAAATTCATATATATCGTTTATTGATAAATTGTAAGTGCGGTTGTTGTTTATATATTTTATTTCATCTCCTCTTCTTAGTCCGGCATCATCTGCCGGTGATCCTTTTCGAACATGACTTATAACGTAATATGGTAGTTCAGGTATTGGGGTTTCAATATCAATTCCGCTGTGGTTTACTTTGAATGGATCATTGAAATTATTATTTTTCGTTAATGTGATTTTCTTATTTGGATAATCGATGGTTACATTGAACCGGCGCAGTAATTCTGCCCCCAATGTACCATTTCTGTAATCTAGACCCCTTGATTGTCCCGCTGATATTGAATCAGGAAAGGCTACTATAGGATTTGAAAAAACAAAATTGCCTATTTGTATTTCAGAAATTTTTCCAAGTTTCCCAAAAACATCTCCATTTAATCCCTTACCCAGAAAAACTTTAGTGGTTGCTTCCGGTAGTTTTATTAATGTATCAGAAAAAGTATCAAGCCAAAGAGAGTGACTTGCTCCTGTATCAACTAAAAGCTTTACAGGAATTCTGTTACCATTGTTCATTACAATATATGTCAGAATATATGGTTTTGTTTCGTGGATTATGAGAGGTAATGATTCATTTTTTCTACCACTTTGAAAAATCCACCATCCCTTCTTATAATTATATGTCTTAGGATCATGGAATGAGATAATTTTTTTGGAATAGTCTATTTCGACAATAAAATTCATAAAAATATTATATCCTAAAAGTCCATGTATCCTTGTTCCAAATACTGATGATAAATTGAAAACATTCTGCAGAAGTATTATTAAGTCCTGATTTGTGCCACGTATACTGGAAACATTGAAACTATTTCCGGAGGAATGTAGGGCATCAATTGGTTCACCTTGCCCTAATCCTTTTAACTTAACCTGTCTGGCGTAGTTTAATAAAAGACTGTCGCCAATCGAAAGTTCTGTCATAATAGATGTACTGACACCAGTGTCAAGGATAAACTGTAATGTGTCTGAATCATTTATCACAACAGGAAGAATAATAAGGTTATTAATGAATTTGAAAGGTAAAGAAACAGATTTTTGTGTTGAATTGACAAATGATAAATTTTGTATCTGCTGCTGAGCATATAATGATGTATTAGAACATCTTAATAAACTTAAGCATGCTAACAATGAAAACAGGAATATATTATTTATTTTTCTTTTATTTAAATACTTCATCCTGGCAATAGATTCTTTGTTATGAATAAATGATCATATTTTGTGCCAATTACATTAATTGCCTTAACAATAAATAGTTACAATAGATTGAGTAATTTCTACCTGTTAAATACCTGAACGGTTCTGATACATTATGTGTACATATACGAAAAAAATTACTGTTGCATTGCATATCATATTAATCTGTTGAGAAAAAGATTTCTGTAGAAATTGACATATATTTTTTATGTAATGGTAGTAGTAAAAAATTCGATATTAATAATACAATGAAATTAAAGAATTTAACAATTTAAAAAAAAATATATAGTTAAAAGAATACTACTATGAGTTTACATAATAATCAAATAGCCGGAGGTTCTTTTAATTCCCTCGATTGCTTTACTATTAATCTGGATGGAATGATGAGCGATGAAGAATTCTGGTTACTGCTTCACAACTTATTCAACTGAAAAACTTTTGATACATTCATCCACAGTGTGGTGAATCTTGAAAATATTGTGTAACTGCAATAGCTTAAACAATTCCATTACCTCGTCGGAGATATTACAAAATCGCAAATCTCCATAATTGTTGTTAGCACTTTTCATTACTGAAAGAAAAACTCCAAAACCGGAACTATCTATATATTTAACTCCTTTAAGATCAATCACTAGTTTTGTATTTGGTTTTTCAAAAAATTCAAAAAGCTGATCTTTTACCGGCTCAGTTATCAAAGCATTAAATTTCTTAATATCATCGAATTTAACGACAATAACACCATCTTTTTTTTCAGTTTTTAACATTGTATATAGATTATTTATTTAGTAACTATTTGGTACCTTATGTTTGGAATGCTTAAATGTCTAAAGTTTTAAAAATAATAGTGCCTAAAGTTTAAAGTGCCTAAAGTTATAATTTCTTCTCTTCTCAACTTTTTATGCTGAGCGCAATCGAAGCATAATTCGCTTTCAACTTTAGCTCACTTTAAACTTCTTCTCATTTATTCATTTACTCATTTACTCATTTACTCATTTCCTCACTTTAAGTACTGATTAGTTACATTATTTATTGATTTCTTTTAATTCATTAATGGCCTGATCACAGAGTTGTTTAAAATGATTGATAAATTCTTCATATTTGTCAATACCCTTCTCTTTCTTTGCCCGAAGTTCGAATTCTTTTAATTCTTTTGCCAGATTTTCCATCCCCATTATCGATATCGATGATTTAGCTTTGTGTGCCAGGTTCCCGAGCTTGAAATATTCCTGTCTATTGTTTAAATCTTTCATTTCTTTGGCAAACTCTAAAACCTGGGAAATAAAGATGTTAATCATTTCTTTCATAACCTCCTTATTACCCCCCGACATATCTTCAAGATAGGTTAAATTAACAATCTGAGGATTTTTATTCATAGTACTCTATCTGAGATATAAACAATAAATGTAATAAAAAAAAAGTTCTTCCGGAAAATCCGGAGATAAAAGTAAAAAATAAACTTTAGATATTCTTTCCTGTGGTATTGATTTAATTGAAATATTACATCAATAGTATCTTTTGAAATGTTAATGCATGTTGTTTCAATAAATATTAAAACTATATGTTTTATGCAGGTTTCTTTTTAATCATTATTAGTTGATAATTGAGAAAATAATAAAGAAAACAGACATTGAATTTTTAGAATAGAAAATATTTGTAAATTTATCGGGAGAAAAATCTATATTTTTTGTGATATATAAAACTATTCACGGATGAACCGAACCCCGATAAAAAATCGGGGTGAGCTACATATAACCGTTGAAAATAAATTTTTATAAATATGAAACAAAAAACGTCCTTTTTCATAACTATTTTCCTGGTATTCGTTTTGTGTGCTTCAGCTCAGGAAAAGCTTAAAATTAAAATTTCCGATTTTGATATTGATGAACCCGGATTAAAATCGGCATGGACCCATCTGAAAATGGGAGATAAGTATTTCAAGGCTGGAAAGGGAACTTTCCCTGAAGCTATATTAGAGTATCAATTTGCACTTCAGTATAATCGTTATAACCCTGCAATAAACTATAATATAGGTGTGTGTTGTCTTTATTCAGATAAACAAGGAGAAGCTCTTGGCTATTTTCAGAAAGCATTTGAGTTTGATAATAATATTGCTCCGGATATTCATTTGTTGCTCGGAAGGGCATATCAATATAATTATCAGTTTGATAAAGCAATTAAAGAATATCAGATTTACCTGGAAGCGCTTACGGAAAAGGAAAAGAAAAAACTGGATTTTGATATTGAACGATGGATGCAGGAGTGTCGAAATGGAATTGAATTAATGAAAGATACCCTGCGCGTAGAGATTACAAATATTGGTAATAACGTAAACTCTAAAAAGGATGATTATAATTCAGTTATCTCGAAAAATGAAAAAAGGATGTATTTTACATCAAGACGACCATTCTATGCAAGACCTGACAGAAATTATTTTGATAACAAATTCAATGAGGATATTTATGTAAGCTATTATGAAGATGGCAATTGGGGTTTGGCTCAAAATCTTGGAAGAACTGTTAATAGTAAATATAATGATGCGGTTCTTACTATTTCTTCCGATGCACAAAAACTTTTTTTATACAGAGGTGTTAAAAGAAAAGGAGATTTTTATGTGAGCGAAGCTAAAAAGGATAAATGGACATCTCCTAAAAGATTTTCCGGAAAATTTAATTCTCCTTCTTCAAGGGAAACAACCCTCAATTTTAATGAAGATGGGAGTAAAGCAGTTTTTGTAAGTTCAGACAAGAAAGAATCAATAGGAGGTACTGATATCTTTTTTATCCGGAAAGGGACAAATGATAAATGGGGAGAACCGGTAAATTTGGGCGTAACTGTTAATACAGCCTATGATGAAGAGGGTGTTTATATTGACTCAGTTGGAAATACATTGTACTTTAGTTCCACCGGGCATAATAGTATGGGGGGGTATGATATTTTTAAAACAACTATGGATGAAAAAGGCAACTGGTCGGAACCCGTGAATCTGGGTTTTCCAATAAATTCTCCTTATAATGACCTGTTTTATATACCTACCGGGGATACTGCTGTTTCATATTTCTCATCTGTCAGGCAGGATGGATATGGATATATGGATATTTATAAAATAACCTATTTGCCACCTCCTGAACCGGAAATAATTGAGGAGGAACCGGAACCTCTTGTTGATACTGTATTTATTGTAGTTACTGATACAGTAAAAATTGAGGAACCTGAACCCGAATTTATTGTAAGGGGTTCAGTATTAAATAGTAAGGATTCATCTCCTGTTGTGGCAAAACTCGAGGTAATTGATATGGATATTAACCAGGTGGTGGCTACAACTATTTCTGATCGTAATGATGGCTATTATTCAGTTAAGCTTAAAGAGAAGAAAGATTACGGGATCGAAATTACAGCCCAGGGTTACCTTGTTTATCTCGATATTCTGGAAGTTGAAGAAGATTCAGAATCGAATGAATTTTTCCGTAATTTTCTTCTTAAACCTATTGAAGTTGGTGAAAAGATTATCCTAAAGAATATTTTCTTCGAATTTGGTAAAGCTGTACTTACATCTGATTCATATATTGAACTGGGTAGTGTACTTAAACTTATGAGTACAAACCCAGGACTGAGAATTGAGATTTCAGGGCATTCAGATAATGTTGGTTCATATGCATTTAACCAGAAGCTGTCTGAGCAAAGAGCTAAAGCAGTGGTCGATTATCTTGTTGGTTTGGGAATAGAACCTGCCAGACTCGAATATGCTGGCTATGCTTCATCACAGCCTGTTGCTAATAACGATACAGAAGAAGGAAGAGCTCAAAACAGAAGAGTTGAGTTTAAGATACTTAGCAAGTAAAGCCGGCAGCTGTGAACAAATATTTACTATTAATCGATTAAATAATATGAAAGAAACCCCATTTATTAAGTACCATGAGAAGCTTGGTGGGAAGATTGTCTCATTTGCAGGTTTTAATATGCCGGTTGAATATAGTGGAATTACTGATGAACATATTAATGTGCGTGAAAAACTTGGGGTGTTCGATGTTTCGCACATGGGTGAATTTTGGGTTATTGGTACAAAGTCATACAGGTTTGTACAACATATTACTTCAAATGATGTTTCCAGACTTACTGATGGGCAAGTTCAGTATTCATATTTTCCCAATGGTAAAGGAGGAATTATTGATGACCTTCTGGTTTACCGGTTCAGCAACGAAAAATACCTGATGGTGGTAAATGCTGCAAATATTGAAAAGGACTGGAACTGGTGTGTGGAAAATGCAACTAAAGCCGGGCTTGTGCCTGGGCAGGATATTTTAAACGCTTCAGATGATATCGCTCAGCTGGCTATCCAGGGACCTCTTGCATTAAAAGCAATGCAGAAATTAACCGATTACCCGGTTGAAGAAATGAAATTCTATACCTTCGTTGAAGTAAATTTTGCGGGCATTGAAAATGTGATTTTTTCAACCACCGGTTATACAGGTGCCGGAGGTTGTGAGATATATATTCCGAATAAAAATTCTTCTGAATTATGGGAAGCTGTTATGAAGGCAGGAGAAGAGTATGGAATTAAACCAATTGGTCTTGGCGCCAGGGATACGCTTAGACTTGAAATGGGCTACTGCTTATATGGTAATGATATTGATGATAATACATCGCCTATTGAAGCAGGTTTGGGCTGGGTAACAAAATTTACCGATAATAATAATTTTATTGATAAAGATCTGTTATTTAGACAAAAAGAAGAAGGTGTTTCTAAAAGATTAAAAGGGTTTGAAATGATTGACCGGGGTATCCCGCGGCAACATTATAAAGTGACAGATAATAATGCTAATTTGATTGGTGAAGTTACATCTGGAACTATGTCTCCTATGATGAAAAAAGGCATAGGTATGGCTTATCTCGAAAAAGAATTCTGGAAAGAGGGAACGGAAATATATATCCTGATAAGGAATAAATCACTTAAAGCAAAAGTTGTGAAATTGCCAATATACAAGGGCTAAGATTATTTACTTCGTTTATTTGATAAGAGAAAATGCGTAATAAGAAGAAAATAGAAGTTTGTTTTTCTCCCGCGGTTTTTCAATACTATAAGGATAGTAATGCTATTGCTGTGGTAATTGACACTTTGAGAGCTACATCGTCAATTTGTACCGCGTTTCAGAATGGGGTGGAGAAACTGATTCCTGTGAAAACAATTGGTGAGGCAAGGGAGTATAAAAAGAAAGGTTTTATTGTTGCTGCTGAACGGGATGGGTATGTTCTGGATTTTGCAGATTTTGGCAATTCCCCTTTTAATTTCACCGAGGAAAGGGTTAAGGGGAAAACTATTGTTTATAGTACCACCAATGGAACTCAGGCTATTCAAATGGCAGAAAGTTGTTATATGGTGGCAATCGGATCTTTTCTGAACTTGTCCTGCCTGTGTAACTGGTTGGTTAAGCAGGGAAGAGATGTGTTGCTCCTATGTGCAGGATGGAAAAACAGGTTCAATCTTGAAGATACTGTCCTGGCAGGTGCAATTACTGAAAAACTGATAGCAAGTAATAATTATTCTGCGGTATGTGATTCTGCAATTGCGTCTCTCGATTTATGGTCACTTGCTAAACCGGATATCCCGGGATACATAGACAAAGCAGCTCAGAGAACGCGTCTTAGGGAAAAAGGTCTTGATGATGTTATTGAGTTTTGCCATACCCCGGATTCAGCAAATGTTATTCCTGTTTTGAAAAATGGATGCCTTGTGGAAGAGGGGAGTAGAGGGAAATAGAGGGAATAGAGGGAATAGAGGGAATAGAGGGAATAGAGGTTTTAAACAATTAATATAAAAAATCAGATATGAAAAAACATAATTTTTATGCAGGTCCTTCAATACTTCCTGAATTTACTGAAGACCAGGTTGTTAAAGCAATTAAGGATTTTAGTGGTACGGGTATATCAATCATGTCAATCTCTCACAGGAGTAAGGAGTTTGTAGCAGTTATGGAAGAAACCGTGTCACTATTCAGGGAACTGCTCAATATTCCTGAAGGTTACCATGTCTTGTTTCTTGGAGGTGGTGCCAGTTTGCAATTCGCTATGGTTCCTATGAACTTGATGAACAAAAAAGCTGCCTACCTGAATACCGGAAGTTGGGCAAAAAAAGCTATGAAAGAAGCGAAAAATTTTGGAGAAATGGTTGAGGTCGCCTCCTCTGATGATAAAAACTTTGCGTATATTCCAAAGAATTATAAAATTCCTTCTGATGCAGATTATCTTCATATCACAACAAATAATACTATTTATGGTACTGAAATTAAGGAGGATATGGATGTTGAAGTCCCTTTGGTAGCTGATATGTCTTCAGATATTTTCAGCCGGATGGTTGATGTGTCAAAATATGTTCTTATTTATGGTGGTGCGCAAAAGAACCTGGCTCCTTCGGGTGTCACATTTGTTATCGTTAAGGAAGATGCACTGGGAAAGGTAAATCGTACCATACCAACTATGCTTGATTATAAAACCCATATAGAAAAAGGATCAATGTTTAACACTCCCCCCTGCATAGCAATATTTGCAGCACTGCAGACACTAAAATGGATAAAGAACCTGGGAGGTGTGGAAGTTATGAATAAGATGAACCGGGAAAAAGCAGAGTTATTGTATAATGAAATTGGCAGAAACAAGCTGTTTGTCCCCACTATTACCAACGAACAGGATCGTTCAATAATGAATGTTTGCTGGGTGATGAATAAAGATTTTACTTTCCTTGAAAAAGAATTTCTTGAGTTTGCCACCGAAAGAGGGATGGTTGGAATTAAAGGTCATCGCTCGGTAGGTGGTTTCAGAGCTTCAATTTATAATGCTTTACCTAAAGATAGTGTTGAAGCAATTATTGCAGTTATGCAGGGATTCGAGAATGAAAAGGCTTAAGTTTTAGATCATAATAAATAAATATACAAATAATGAAAAAAGTATTAGTAGCGACCGTAAAACCATTTGCCCCTGAAACATTACCTCTTATTAAAAAGATTTGTGGTGAAGCCGGTTATGAAATGGAGTTGATTGAAAAATATGAAAGCCAGGAGAATTTTATTGAAGCTGTAAAAGGAGCTAATGCCCTGATAATCCGTTCAGATAAAGTGACAAAGGAAGTAATAGAAGCTGCAGAAAACCTTGAGATAGTGGTAAGAGCCGGTGCCGGGTATGATAATGTTGACCTTGAAGCAGCTACAGCGAATAATGTAATAGTGATGAATACACCCGGACAGAATTCTAACGCAGTAGCTGAACTAACCCTTGGAATGATGGTCTATTTTGCACGTAATCTGTTTAACGGGAAACCGGGTACCGAATTAAAAGGGAAAAAACTTGGAATGCATGCTTATGGTCACGTTGGGAAATTAGTAACCAATATTGCAAAAGGATTTGGTATGGAGATATTTGCTTTCGATCCATATATTGAAAATGATGATATACGGAAAGATAATGTTATTCCGGTTGATTCTGCGGAGGAATTGTATCGAAAATGTCAGTATATTTCTCTCCATATACCGGCTAATGAAAAAACAAAAGGATCTATTAACTATGATCTTATGAAACAAATGCCTATGGGAGCAACTATTGTAAACACTGCCCGTAAGGAGGTGATTGATGAAGATTCTTTATTAAGAATTATGGAGGAGAGAAGTGATTTTAATTATCTGGCTGACATTGCTCCGGATTGTAAAGATGAATTTGAACAAAAGTATGATGGGAGATATTACTTTACTCCGAAAAAAATGGGCGCTCAAACAAAAGAAGCAAATATTAATGCAGGAGTTGCAGCGGCAAATCAGATTGTGAATTTTTTTACAAAAGATGATACTACATATAAAGTTAATTAGTGTTAGCTTAAAAGTCAAAAAGTCGAAGTGTCAAAAAGTGAAGAAGGTTTAAGGTTTGAAAAAAGACCCAGTACCCAGCACCCAGCACCCAGTAACCAATTAACCAATTAACTATGGCAATACTAAAACCATTTAAAGGGATCATGCCAACCAGAGAAATTGCTGAAAAAATAGCCTCCCGTCCTTATGATGTTTTAAATTCGCAGGAAGCGAGAGAGGAAGCTAAAGGTAATGAATATAGTTTGCTTCATATTATTAAACCTGAAATTGATCTTGAACAGGATGTGGATATACATAGTAATATAGTCTATAATAAGGCTAAAGAAAACTATAATAAATTCATGCAAAATGGATGGTTGGTTCAGGATAGTAAAGATCATATTTATATATATGCCCAAACAATGCATGGTAAAACACAATATGGTGTTGTTGGAGGAGCTTCTGTTGATGATTATCTTAATGGTGTAATACGGAAACATGAACTCACCAGACCAGACAAAGAAGAAGATCGTATGAAGCATGTGTGGGTTAATAATGCAAACATCGAACCGGTTTTCTTTTCTTATCCGGCTCACTTAGAATTGGATAGCCTGGTTAAAGAATATGCTGATTCAAATGTTCCTGAATATGATTTCGTTGCTGATGATGGTATCAGTCACCATTTCTGGGTGGTAAAAGATGATGAGGTGACTAAACGAATTGTTTTACTTTTTAAAGAAATCCCTTATACTTACGTGGCTGATGGCCATCATCGTACAGCCGCTGCAGCCAGGGTGGGTGTGGAGAAGAGAAAAAATAATCCAAACTTTGTTGGTGATGAAGAATATAATTTTTTTCTGGCTGTCCATTTTCCTCATAACCAGCTTACAATAATTGATTATAACAGAGTAGTCAGGGATATGAATGGACTTACACCGGGGGAATTCCTTAAGAAACTTGAAAAGGGATTTAGTATTGAAGAAAAAGGAACAGATATCTATAAACCAGATAAACTGCATAACTTTTCAATGTACCTGGAAGGGAAATGGTACTCACTTACTGCGAATGAGAATTTCTACGATGATAACGACCCGGTAGGAGCATTGGATGTAACAATACTTACAAAACATGTATTGGATCCGGTTCTTGATATCAAAGATCTGAGAAGATCAGAACGGATTGATTTTGTTGGAGGAATCCGTGGGTTGGAAGGGCTGAAAAAACGGGTTGATTCAGGGGAAATGAAAATTGCTTTTGCATTGTTTCCTGTTTCTATGAAACAATTAATCAGAATTGCGGATACTGGTAATATTATGCCACCGAAAACTACATGGTTCGAACCAAAACTCAGAAGTGGATTGATAATTCATAGCCTTGATGATTGAAAAGAAGTGGCTAAAATGTCTAAAATGCCTAAAGTTATAATTTCTTCAATTCTCAATTTTAGTTCACTTTAAGTACTGATTTAGTTACGCTTTGCAAATTAAAAAGTAATATTTGATTGATATATAAAAAGAGAAAACTTTGAAAAACATAATAATTAATATAAAATCATAAACGAATCAGATTTTGTATTTAGAAAAAAAATATTAATTTTACTTTCAGTATGATGAAATAGTTTAAATAATCCTTTAAATCAAATAATTATGGCTAACAACTTTTATCGGTTTAAATTTTCAATGACATTCATGCTAATTATTATTAGCGCATTAGTCATTGGTTGTAAGTCGGACGGGAAGGGGGACAAGGAACCGGAGTTTGATGTAGATATGACAGAAATTGATGAGGCCCTCTTTGATAATATCAATCAGGCAAAGCAGATTTTTTATGCTATGCCTTCTCCTCTTGAGACTGCTATGTTAGTTAAGTCTGCCGGCGCTGCATATGATGAAGACCTTCTTAACTCCATTGATAATGCGGGTAATTATACTACAAATCGCAGTATGGCTCTTAATCTTGGAATTTATACCTGTGATTTAAGTTTTGCCAGCCTTTTCGACCAGACTCAAACTTCAATCTCTTATATGTCTGCAGCTAAAAAAATGGCAGACGGACTTGGGATTCTTGATGCAATTAATGAGGAAACTCTTGAAAGACTTGAAGAGAATGTGAACAACAGGGAGATGATCATGGATATTGTTTCTGAAACTTTCATGAACTCCAGTTCATACTTGCAGGAGAATAACAGACAAGCTATTTCTTCAATTGTGCTTGTTGGTGGTTGGGTCGAGGGATTATATCTTGCTACTAAACTTGTTGACAAGGATTCTTTCGAAGGGAATAAACTGGTGACGAGGATCATAGATCAGAAACTATCACTTAATATCGTGATGAAATTACTTGAGGAACAAAAAAGTAATCCTGATGTGGCTGCTATTATTGATGATATGAATGAGTTGAAAGCTATTTATGAAAAAATCAGTGTTACTACTTCGGAAATAAAACCGTCATTTGATGAAGAAACTCAAGTTACAACACTTGAATCTGAAACAAAAAATAATTTCACGCCTGAACTTTTTGCTGAACTTAGTGCAAAAGTTGAGTCACTTCGGGAATCTTATATTCTTTAAAAAATCTTCAATGTTATGAAAAGGAGTTTGTTTGTTTTTATTATTATTGCATTATGCTTTGCGTTTCCTCAATCAGGTAAGTCACAGTGTAAAGGTTTTGCGAAAAAAATATGTAAAGCTGAACTTAACCCGTTTACACATGATGGGAATTATCATGCTGCTATACTGACCGAAGGGGAAGAAGCAGAACTTTATAAAACTTTTTATTCTGATCAGGAATACAGGGTAGCAATTTGTGGATCTGTTGGCCTGCCAAATATTGAATTCAAAATTGTGGATGCGCATAGAAATGAATTGTACAATAACCGGAATGACGACTATACTAATGTTTGGGACTTTAAACTTGATTCAAGTCAGCAACTTAAATTAGTGGTTAAGGTATTGAAAGCGGGGAATGAAACCGAAGAACCGGAAAGTGGTTGCGTAGCAATTATGTTTGGTTTTAAGGTTAAGTAACTATTCGAAATTATAAAAGAAAACCACCTTCTGAAAAAAAGGTGGTTTTTTTATATAAGCCAACATAAGAATTCATTAATCTATGTTCTAAGTTTTGGTCGTAAATATTTTCCGGTGTAAGATTTGTCGCATTTAATAAGCTCCTCAGGAGTTCCTTCAAAAATCAGATTACCCCCCTGTTCACCACCACCGGGTCCCAGATCAATAACCCAGTCTGCACATTTTATTACCTCAAGATTGTGCTCAATTATTAAAATTGAATGCCCTCTTTCTATAAGGGCATTGAATGAATCAAGTAACTTCCTTATATCATGGAAATGCAAACCGGTAGTAGGTTCGTCAAAAATAAATACAGAAGGACTTATACTTCTCTCTTTGCCTAAATATGAGGCAAGCTTAACCCGTTGACTTTCACCTCCACTTAGAGTGCTTGATGCCTGACCTAATTTTATATAACCTAACCCAACATCTGATAAAGGTCTTAATTTTTCAACTATTCTCTTCTCAAGGGAATCTTCTCTCGAGCTAAAGAAATCAATAGCTTCGTTTACAGTTTGTTCTAAGATATTGTGGATATTCTTACCCCTGTATCTGACATCAAGTATTTCTTTCTTGAACCTTTTTCCTCCGCAGCTTTCACAAATCAGTTCAACATCAGCCATAAATTGCATTTCAACCTTGATGATCCCTTCACCCTGGCACTCATCACATCTTCCGCCATCAACATTGAACGAGAAATGTGAAGGACTGAAATGATTATATTTTGATAATTGTTGTTCCGCATATAGTTTTCTTATCTCATCATATGCTTTCAGATATGTAACAGGATTTGAGCGGGAGGACCTTCCTATTGGGTTTTGGTCTACAAATTCAACAGAACCCAGAGAGGATGTATCTACTGTTAACTGATCAAATTCGCCGGGTTGTTTGCCATACTCATTGAGATGTCGTGAAAGAGCGGGATATAAAACTGATCCCACGAGCGAAGATTTTCCTGATCCGCTTACTCCGGTGATAACTGTTAAATTGTTTAAAGGAAATTTAATTGTAAGATTCCTCAGATTATTTTCCCTCGCACCCTGGATTTCTATAGAATTATGCCATTTTCTTCTTATCGTGGGAACAGGAATTTGCATTTCTCCGGTTAAATATCTGGCTGTCAAACTGTTCTTTTTACTGTAAAGTGCTTTGTTGGTTCCATGGAATACAACTTCACCACCTAATCTTCCTGCCTTTGGTCCGATATCAATTATTTCATCAGCTGCCCTGATTATCTCTTCGTCATGTTCAACAACAAGAACAGTATTCCCGAGTTTTTTCAGGTGTTTGAGAACATCGATCAGCCTTGAAGTGTCGCGGGGATGCAAGCCTATTGATGGTTCATCGAGGATATACAACGAACCTACAAGGTTACTTCCCAGTGATGTTGCGAGATTTATCCGCTGAGATTCGCCTCCTGAGAGGGTTGAGGATAACCTGTTTAATGTCAGATAACCTAACCCCACATTTACAAGGAATTCTAACCGGTTACTAATTTCAATTAAAAGTCTTTTGGCAATTTCCTGCTGATGTGAGGAAATTTTTATCTCTTTGAAAAAGGTATATAGCTTATCTACAGGCATGTCAACAAGGTGCTGAATTGATTTCCCTCCCACTTTTACATAGGAAGCTTCCTTTTTCAGGCGTTTCCCTTTGCACTCATGACAAATAGTTTTGCCCCTGTACCTTGAAAGTAAAACCCTGTATTGAATTTTGTATTTTTTTTCCTCCAGATAATCAAAAAATGTATTTAACCCTTTAAAGTATCTATTTCCATTCCAGAGTAAATCCTTCTGATCAGGACTCAATAAAAAATATGGTTTGTGTATTGGGAAATTGAATTTGTCAGCATTTAGAATAAGTCGTTCTTTCCACTTTCCTAGTTTGTCCCCCTTCCAGCAAACAATAGCATCCTCATAAACCGATAATGCTTTATTTGGGATGACAAGGTTTTCGTCAATACCGATAATCCTTCCATACCCCCCGCATACCGGACATGCTCCAACAGGATTATTGAAATTAAACATATGAACAGTGGGTTCTTCAAATTCAACTCCATCAATTTCAAACTTATTGGAAAAAACTTCATCAATAACTTTGTCTCCACTAAATACTTCAATTTCACAGTATCCTTTTCCAATCTGGAATGCTGTCTGAATCGAATCATCAATCTGCCCTGCAGTATCAGTATCGTTGATTACTATTATCCGGTCAATAACAATTTTTGCGTGCTCTAATTCCTCCGGTTCTGTTAATTTTTTTATTAATTCATCTATCTTTTTTATCTGGTTGCCTGTTTTTATTCTTGTAAATCCAAGCTTTTTTAAGTACTCTAAATATTCCGGTATTCCAAATTTCTTATCTATATAAAGTGGAGCCAGAATGAAAGCTTTGGTTTTTTCAGGAAATGAAAAAAGAAAATCTGCTACATCTTTAACCTGGTGTCGCTTTACAATTTTATTTGAACCGGGTGAGTGGGTTTTTCCAATCCTGGCGTACAATAATTTGAGGTAATCATAAATCTCTGTTGTAGTTCCTACGGTTGACCTGGGATTATGAGAGTTTATCTTCTGTTGTATTGCAATGGCCGGGGGGATTCCTTTGATGTAATCAACCTCGGGTTTACTCATTCTTCCAAGAAACTGCCTGGCATATGAGGATAAACTCTCAACGTACCTGCGCTGTCCTTCAGCATAAAGAGTGTCAAAAGCCAGTGATGATTTTCCTGAACCGGATAAGCCTGTGATAACGATAAACTTATCTCTCGAGATAGAAAGATCAAAATTTTTCAAATTATGTACTCGTGCTCCTTTTATCTCAATTACTTCTGTTTTCTTTCCCGTCTGCCGGCTGTCAGGTGTCTCTTTACTGGCATTAAATCTCATGTTGCTGCAAATATTTTAACATTATTTAGCAAATTTCAAAAGTAATATTTTTTGATTAAACATTTTTTTTACTTTAATTGCATAATATTAAGATTAAACTAAATACAGGAGGACTGCCTTAGAAACATTTCTACTCCCATTGAATTTAAATAGGAGGTAAGATAATGATTCATAATTTACCTGATTATGAACTGATAGAACGGTTCATGAATGGTAGTCAACCAAGTATTGAAGAGTTAATTAATCGCTACAAAACAAAAGTATATACCTATATTTTGCTGATGGTCAAAAATCAGCAGCTTGCCGAAGATCTGTTTCAGGAAACATTCATTAAAGTAATCCAATCACTTAAAATGCATAAATATAAGGATAACGGAAAGTTTGTTTCCTGGGTAATACGTATTGCTCATAATCTTGTAATTGACCATTTCCGTAAAGAAAAACAGATAAATACCTGTAATAACGAGGATTATGAGGCTGACTTGTTTAACTCAAGTAAGTTTTCAGCAAAAAATATTGAACAATTAATTGTGCATGACCAGATAATCAAAGATGTCAGGAAACTTATTGATGAATTACCTGATGATCAAAAAGAGGTTGTTATGCTTAGGCATTATGGCCAACTTAGTTTTAAAGAAATTGCTGAGCAAACAGATGTAAGTATTAATACTGCCCTGGGTAGAATGAGATATGCACTTATAAATATGCGAAAGATGATTGAAGAGAAAAAATTGAGTCTTACCTATTATTAAGAGTCCTTTAGGTTTGAGGTTTGAAGTTTGAAGAGTGTTTGAGGTCGAAAAGAACCAGCACCCAGCTTCGTCCACCGTAGTTTCAACGAAGGTGGATAACCATCTGACAGGTTATTAAAAAAGATTTCCACTCCTTAAATACTAAATCTTCGGGTATAACGTTTTGTTAATGCATATAAAAACAATAATTATCTGCCTATGGAACAAAGTTATACTCCTATCCCTTTACTCAGTGATAATATAGATAACGACACGGACTTGTATCACCTTGAATGGCAGGTGGAACATTCTTTTAGTGACGTTTTATCTCTTCTTTTTCTTCTTCAATTTGATGTTAGAAAAGAAGTGACTGAGAAATTGTTTCGACAAATAGAACAATCCTGAAAATTATTTCTTTTTACTGGTTAATCAGGTTGACAGTATGACAGGCAACAATACCGGCTGTTTCTGTACGTAACCTGTTTGTTCCCAGTTGTATTGAATAAAATCCGTTTTTGGTTGCCTGATGTACTTCTTCTGAAGAAAAATCTCCCTCAGGACCAATTAAGATCAGAATATCATCTCCTTTTGTTACCAGTTCTTTTAATTCAGGATTAGATTTCTTGTCGCAATAGGCAATGAATTTATTGAAGGAATGTTTTAAGGATACGAATTCTGTGAAATTTGTTATTCTATTTAATTTTGGTTTGTAGGCTTTGACAGATTGCTTCATCGCTGAAACAATTACCTTATCTAAACGTTTATTACGAATGGTTTTTCTTTCAGACCGCTCACAAAGCAGGGGAGTGATCTCATCAATGCTAATTTCAGTTGCTTTTTCAAGAAACCATTCGAAACGGCTGATGTTTTTTGTTGGAGCAATTGCAATATGAAGTCTGAAATCCTTTTTCCCAACCTCGTGTTTACTGCTTATAATTTCAACCGTACATTTATGTGAATCAGGTGTTTTGACCTCTGCTTTGTGGTATCCGCCATTTCCGTCAACAAGGATAATTTTATCACCCTCTTGTAAGCGGAGCACATTTATACAGTGTTGTGATTCGTGCTTCTCAAGCTGGTGTAACTTCCCCTGAATGCCCGGTGTATAAAAAGTATGCATCTCCCTCTTATTCTTCTTCGTCATCATTCTCATATAATCTGAACCTTCTCAGGAACATCTGAAGTTTTCTGTCGACTGATAGCATATATATATAAGATGTCTCACCACTTCTTACATCCAGTCTTCTTTGACCTGTCTTGAGTGCCTGAATGGGATCTGTGAAGCTATGGTTATTTGAAAGGGCTTGCATAACGCCTCTTGTATATGCAAAATAATACCAGGTTTCATCATCAAGTTTAAGATACAGATCAAACATGTCACCGCTTTTCTTCTTTTGAATTTCAAGGTATCCTTCAGTTTTTACGTTCAGTTGTTTATTCATAATATTACCAATACCTATCTTTCCTACTGAGCGATATGAACTGGTTTCCTGGTTCCATTTCAACTTAACATCTGTTAAAAGCATTCTGTATTTTCTGATCCCTTCGGGAAGTTCAGCCATTATTCCAAAAAGACTTGATTCCTGTGATAATGAATTAGCCTGTTCAGTACCTATCAGTTCCCGCATACCTTTTTTATATTGCCCGGTGGTCATATCAACAGGCTCAAGTGTGGGTATTACAAATATATCGTTAGCCATAACCATCATAGCTTCATCGGAAAAGAAGAAATCAAAACCTAACATAACATTCATTGTTGTTAGTTCTGATTCTGATTCATGAAGAGTATTTCCAACAATAGTAATTTCAACCTGTCCATATTCAACAGCCAGATCAAGTGCCCCTTCACCATAAAGATTACAGTAATTTTTATCAAAGCTTAGTAGATTACCTGGTAAACTTTCATCAGTCAATTTTTCCAAACTACCTATTTTGTAATTATCTGAACCTTCATCGTAATACAAATAACCTTCAGCTTGCGTTATAAGATTATCACTGTAGTCTTTTCGTCCGCCCATAAATGTTTGATAAATATGAGTGGAATCTTCAGTAATATAAAGACCGTTGAAAATTCTTCTGCCATCACTATTCCGTGAGTTAGATGAAACAGGAATCAATACATTCTCAGGATTGATCTCAGATGTAAATTGCAAATAATTCTGAGCTATGCCGGCACACTGGTGTTCAATTTGTACTCCTCCTGTAAAAGTCAGATAATCTTTAATCGCATTTATATTCACATCTCCAATAAAACGGAAGTAGGGACTTAATTTAAAATCATCATTTTCTTCGATAGTTCCGTATCCGACCGTTACTTTCTCTTCGTTTACTGTTATGCTGTTAAACCTAATTGGTTGAAGATTTTCATTTTGGTCAATATAATTAAACAATCCTGAACCGGTATAATTGTTATTATCGTGGATATTTACACTTGCCGGTTCAATTACAAACCGGTTGTTGGCAAGTATCTTTGCATCTTCAAGAGTTCTTATTCTCGATTTGTTTTCAATTTTAACAATACCTCCATCAGGAAAGATCATTGCATCAGCTATTTCAATAAAATTTACTTCATAAGCAGTAATAAGATTCTCTTCCAGGTTGTAAACCGCTGAATCGGTTACAAATCCTAATGAGTCTTTTTTTGGGTTGATTGAAACAAGAGTTGGTTTTTCAATTCTGGTATCAGCATAATATGGGGAGATATTGCCCATTGCCAGTTCATTAACATTCATATTCCATACAAAATAGTCCAGGCTTGTTGCTATCTGGTTTTCAGGGAAAATCATATCGGTTGTATCAGAATTTGAGGCGAATAAGCCACTATTAATACTTAAATCAATATGCGCGCTTACATTATCAGCAATAAATGCATATCCGTCAGTTTTTCTCGATTTTAACCGGAAGTTAGTTGTATCAGTATCAAAAGACTTTTCTGTAAAAAGATAATTATCCGATGTTAAAATGGCATCAGGCAGGTCGATTCTTCCTGACCCTAAAAGGCCATCAGGTTTTAGTGTAACTGATCCTTTCAATTTCATCTTATCATCAAATAATGAAAAATCATTCTTAGTGCTTTGGGCAATCCATTCATCTTTATTTGGGTACCATTTTATCCGGATATTATCTGCACTTAATTCGGGAAACTTCACACCGGTTTCCTGCTTATTGATACTAAAAGTTTGAGCCTCGGCAAACATTGAATCGGGATAAAAAATAAAATCATCAGATTCAGCAACAGAAGAAAGATAATGCAATTTTCCCTCGCCCTTGAGTCCTTTATTACTTAGTTTGATATTATTGTAAAAAAACCCTTTTCCTTTATATGCAGGAAGCCCTTCTGCAGAGGTTGGGTGCGAAAAACCGAGTGAATTATCTTCCTGTACTGTAAGTGTTTGTGAGATTTCCGGGAATATACTGCTACTGAATTTACCTTTGAACTGCACATCTTCTTTTTTGAATCTGTCCAGGTTATTGATTGTGTAAGGTTCAAGCTCAAAATAAAAATCATCGCGGGAATATGTGCTGTCCAAACCGGAAATATGATCGTAATAAACGAAAGAATTGGACATACTGTGAAGTATTGGGTATTCAGGGAATTGATAATATCCCGATTTATTAGAAGGATGATCAATAAGTAGTTCCCCTGTTATCATTTCAATAGTGTTCTTGATTTCTGTAAGTAAAGCGTCTCCATAAATATTGGATGTATCTGTCTGAATAGATAGCTGCATAGAGTCAAGGTTGTGAAGGTTAATCTTAAAAGAATCATACTTGAATTTAAAATTTTCGCCAAAAAATGTAAAAAGACCGGCTATGATTTTCCCGTCAAAATCAAAATTCCGGTTTTTACCAAGAATAATTTGTTCATTTCTTGGCCATATAATAACATTTTGAAAATCGCTAAGAAATATTTGAGATACACCATTAATGGTCAAATTATTAGTATTCAGATCAAGTGTGGCATTTTCAAGCGGAGCCTCTGTATTTGAAACAAAACCAATCACATCAAAATCAATCTCTCCGGCAAATGCATCAATAAAATCGTATAGCCGTTTTTTAATTGTTACTTCACCCGTATTCTGATCATAATAAATAAAACCATCTATTGATAATCTTACACAGAGTTGTTTTATCTGGTAGGGTGGTTTATTCATCCATTTTGCCAGTTCATCAACAGGAAAAGTTTCGGAGTAATACCATTTGGCAAATTTCTTCAGTGTAAAAAGAGGATGATGGTTATCGATTCCCTGGATTCTGTGGAATTCATTTTCGTTATAATAACTAATTGATTCAAATCGTGCATGCCCAAGACTTGCTCCTCTTGACATTGTCATTTTTATTTTGGGATCCTCAATCTTCCATGAGAACATTTCAAATTCCATATCAAGATTGTGGTAGGAATTAAAATATGGGCTGTGAGTAAGTTTATCATTTGTGCGGTACAACGTTATTTCTTTATTTGAAACTTGATAATTGAAGGCAATTCCGGGATGGAAAATAGAGTCTTCTTCAAGGTAAATTGTTGCAATAGCTTTTTTGCTGGCAATGCGGTCTTTTGAAAATACAATATATTCTGACTTAATATTCAGCAGTAGTGTGTCGTTCTTAAAAATTGAGAGACTGGCATTTTTGTATTTATCACCTGATCCGTTTAGCTTACTGCCATTCATTGAAATACCACCCTCAAAGTTGATATTATCAAACATATTCACAATCAAAATACGTTTGGTATAAGAGTTGAACCTTGGAAATGTAGCCATGTTTGGTGAGGGAATAGCTCTTATCCTCTCTTCAAGGTTCCCCTTAAGCGGTTTGTCCAGGTAAATATGGTGGTAAAAAAGTACCGAATCAGCTGAGTAATATGGATGACCGAGATCTATTTGGTAATTCTGTAGCTCAGCATAAACCCGGGTTTTGTCAAATCCGGCTCTTTCCCAACTTACAATTCCTCCCTCACCAATCCACACTGCCCTGTCAGGAAATAATGTTCCCTGTGTTTGATAAATGATACCACTGTCTCTTTGAGCATAACAGACCAGATCTGATTTTTTGAAAATTATTTTTAATGTGCTGTCAAAAAGGAACCGGTATTCACCCGAACGTATTTTCCATTCGTTAGCAGATGAGGTGTATAAAACCCCGGCTTCCATAACTCCTTTCGTGATATTAAAATAGCGACTAATATCTCCCAGAGTGAAATTTTTATTAATCAGAAGTTCAACAAGTCCGTTATACCAGGGAGCAAAATTTTTCTGGTTTCCTTCAGTTTGCTTGAAAGCAGATAAAGAAGTTAAAAATTCAAGAAAATTTGGATTTGCCCGTGCTCTTCGCTTAAGTAAAAGGTTCGACAAATTGATGATCTTGTTTTTTTCTTCAAGATCATAAGTGCCAGATAACCAGAGAGAACCAAAGTTTATTAAGATAGCCTGTTGATTTTCATTCAGGTTTGTCCCCATAAATTTATTCAATTCGGGAAGAAACAGATCCTGTTCGGATGGAAATTCTTTTATTGACTGCCCGGCTGCAGGGAAAGAGGTAATTAACAAATAGAGTAAGAAAAAAAGTACTACTTCAATACGTTTTTTCATGAGACATATTTTTATTCACAGAATACTAGAATGAATTGATTATTTCCATAAAATCATCTGCTTTGAGTGATGCGCCTCCTATTAGTCCGCCATCAACATCAGGATTGGCAAACAGTTCTTGTGCATTTGATGGTTTGCAGCTTCCGCCATATAAAATAGTGGTGTTATCTGCAATTTCTGCATTATAGTTCTCGGAAATCAATTTTCGTATATATTTATGCATTTCCTGTGCCTGATCAGGAGTAGCGGTTTCTCCTGTGCCAATTGCCCAAACCGGTTCGTATGCAATTATTATTTTGCCAAATTCTGCATCAGTCAGATCAAACAGACCTTCATTAAGTTGTTTGTTTACAACATCAAATTGTTTATCATGTTTCCTCTCATCAAGTAATTCACCAATACAGAAAATTGGGCTAAGGTTGTTTTCCAGTGCAAGTTTTACCTTTTTGTTCAGGGTTTTGTTATCCTCATTAAAATACGACCTTCTTTCAGAATGTCCTATTATAACATATTCGGTACCTGTCGATTTAATCATTTCAGCTGATATTTCACCCGTAAATGCACCCTTTGGTTCAGAAGAACAATTTTGTGCTGCAATAGAAATAAGATTATGGTTAATAATCTTTGATACTTCCGATAAATGAATAAAAGGTGTCCCGATTATGACCCCAATGCTTTTATCATCTTGCTTTTCAATCTGTTGCTCAATTTCTTTGGTAAGCTCAATGCCTTCATTTAATGTTTTGTTCATTTTCCAGTTACCGGCAACTATTCTTTTTCTCATGATGTTTTTTTTATGAATGATACGAAAAACCAAAAGTAAGAAATATTCAAGCAAATTAAAATGCCTACAATTCAAAATGAACTAAAATGTCATATCATTTTTAGAAATAAAATTACATCCCGCATCCTGTATCCTGCATCTTGTATCCTATCGTCTACCTCTTCAACTTTAGCAGCATGTTTCTTGTCACTTCAAACATTGAAACTCCAAGGAACAAAACAAGGGTCGAAATTATGGCTGATGTACGTTCATGTTTCTTTCGCGCTTTTTTAATCACCATCGAAAGAAAAGGTTGCCTTAGTTCTTCAATTTCAGGCAGATCATTGTAGTGCCATTTGGCAAGTATTATGCCTTCCTTTAAAAGTAACAATCCCGGGTTTGAGCGGATAATGGTTTTTAAAGTTGTTTCATCAGTGAAATAGAAATTTAAAGATAATTGTTGTGATATCTTAATTTGTTCTATTTCTGAATTTGTCGAAGATGAAAGAGAATAAAATTTAACACCTGTCTGATTACAATACAAAGATAATGTATCAAGTTTTTGAAGAGCTTCTTTGTCGGCTTTAGCCAGATCGGCAGAGACAAGAATAAATAAAAATGCTTCATCTGAAAGCACAATATCAGTTATTTCATTACCATCCTGGGTTGAAATTATAAAATCATGTATTGGCGGTTTGTATCCTTCTTTTATTAGTATTGACTTTTGTTCAACGAAGGACCATGTAGAATCCTGCCACGGAAAGTTATCTAAGTTAAATCCTTTTCTAATCCCATTCTTCTCGTATATCAGAATTGTTTCATATTCATCAACCGGGGCATCTGCCGGTATTTTCATCTTCTCAGGGATATTGGTTCCGGCATTATAAGGCCTGAAATCTATCATTGGCAGGTGACGGTAACTATAAAGAGAAAAACCCGTGAAAAGAACAAAAATTACAACCAGAATTGACCAATCTGTTATAGCGTGATAAGCCGGTTTAAATTTCTTTCTGTGATAGAAAACTAAAAGTACCATAATCATCAGTACGACATTTTTCCAGAAGGTTTGCCAGTTTGTAAGTACAATAGCATCACCAAAGCAGCCACAATCGGATACAGGATTGAAAAGTGCAAGTCCAAGGGTCAGGAGTGTAAAAGCAGCCATAAATAATGATACCCCCCAGGTACCCCAATAGGTTCTGTATCCAAACAGCAGAGAGATCCCTATAATAAATTCAGTGGATATAAGAAAAATGGCAAGTGGGAGTGATACCGGTATAAAAAAATCCATTCCGAAAGCCACAAAATAATCATCAAATTTGATAGCAGAACCCTGTAAATCTATCCCCTTTACAAAACCTGAGAAAACAAAAACAGCACCAATAACTATCCGGAAAAAAATAATTAACGGCTTCAATCTAAATTTGAATTGTGAAGTATGAATCATAGAATATTACATGTTACAAAATGTTGTTGGCTTTGAGTGTTGTTAGTATTTTTTCAAAAATCTCTTCAGGAGTAAGTATCTTATCATCTGATTCATAACAATTAATTATTTCTATATTTTCGTCTGAATCAACTTCCTGGAGGTAAACTTCTCTCACCCTGTTTTGAAATTCCAGGTTTGCTTCATGAATATCTTGTTTCCCATTCAGATAACCTCGTTCCGAACCTTCCCTGGCACTACTAAGCCGTTGTGTAGTAAATTTAAAAGGCACATCAAGAAAAAGATTAATGTCAGGTTTAGGAATATTGTAATATTCATACTCCAATTTAAGTATCCATTTCCTGAGTAGTTTCCTTTCATCAGGATTCAGGAGCTTAGCACATTGAAAAGCAATATTTGAAAACACATACCTGTCAACCAGAACCAGGTTCCCGCTTTTAATCCAGGTTTTTATTATTGAAGCTGCATCCATGCGGTCTCCGGCATAAAGCAAAGCAACTATGTAAGGATCAACCTTACTTATATCGCCAAATTCTCCACGAAGGAACCTGGCAATCATCTCTCCGAAAAATTGTGAGTCAGTGCGTGGGAAATGCAGATATTTGTATGCTATTCTCTTCTTCCCGAGCCAATCTTGCAGCAGGTTGATCTGTGTTGACTTACCCGCACCGTCTAATCCTTCAATAACAACAAAAGGCATAGATTTGAATGTAAATTAAAATAGTTACTTTTGCTAAGTAACTACAGTTTTGTTAATAACAATAAACCCTAAAGATACATTATTTTCGAGAAATCATAGCATGAACCGAACCCCGATTTTATCGGGGTGAGCTACATATGACCGTTGAAAATAAATTTTAAACATATGAAAATCAAAGGACAATTAATAGATTTCTCTGTTCCAAAAGTAATGGGGGTATTGAATGTAACACCCGATTCTTTTTATGATGGTGGTCGCTATACTGCGGAGAAGAAAATAGCGAGTAAAGTTGAGAAAATGATCATGGAAGGCGCCGATTTTATTGATGTTGGTGCTTATTCTTCGCGGCCGGGAGCGGCTATTATTTCTTACGAGGAAGAAGTTCGCCGGTTATCTAAAACTATGAAAGTGCTGAAATCCAGGTTTCCCTCGATAATAATTTCAATTGATACATTCCGATCAGGAATTGCACGGAAAATGGTTGAAGAATATGGGGCTGACATGATCAATGATATTTCTGCAGGTGATATGGACAAGGAAATGTTCAGTACAATTGCAGATCTGCAAATTCCTTATGTAATGATGCATATGCAGGGAACACCTCAGACTATGCAGAAAAATCCAAAATATAAGAATATTGTAAAGGATATCATAACTATTTTTGCCGGCAAGGTAGAGGAATTGAAACTTCTTGGAGTAGATGATGTAATACTCGATCCCGGATTTGGGTTTGGGAAAACCCTCGATCATAATTATGAATTAATGAATGGGTTAGGGTTATTTGCAGTTCTTAATAAACCAATTATGGTTGGGGTTTCAAGAAAATCAATGATAGGGAAATTGCTTGGATGCACACCGGATGAAGCGCTAAACGGCACAGTTGTACTTAATACTATTGCTTTAATGAAAGGTATTGATATTCTTAGAGTTCATGACGTAAAAGAAGCTGTTGAAGCAATTAGGATTGTTGAGAAATTGAATGAATTTATAAGCTAAGCCACTCAGAAAAGTCTTTGTGCCTCTTTGTGACTTCTTTGTGTTTCTCTGTGATTAGCTCTTAAATAATTATTACACAAAGGTTCACAAAGAAGACACAGAGGACCGCAAAGAGAAGAACTGTAACCATTACTCTCTTTTGAGACAGTCCCTCTGGGGTAAAAAATTTTTGAAATCTTTGAATTCTGACTTTTCGGAATAGACTTAATCAGTTTAGAGTTGAATAAGTGATTGTATTTAAGTACTTTTGAATGATAAAAACATTATAACCATGCTTCCTGCATTTATCACAATACGAGTTCTTGATATCCTTGATATAATATTGGTTGCTGTATTGTTGTACCAGTTATACAGACTTATACGTGGAACAGTTGCAATAAATATTTTTATTGGAATATTCATTGTTTATCTTTTCTGGCTTGTTGTTAAAGCACTGAATATGGAGCTTATCAGTACCATATTCGGACAGGTTATTGGTGTTGGAGTGATAGCACTTATTATTGTTTTTCAGCAGGAGATTCGCAGATTTCTGTTGATACTGGGTTCAAAGTATATTTCTAATGAACGGTTTTCGTTTGATAATATATTTTCAACTGTTACTTTAACATCTAAGCCTAAATTGGATATTAATTCTTTAATAAAAGCTTGCAAACGGATGTCAACGTCAAAAACCGGTGCGCTTATTGTTGTGAAACGCAGATCGGTTTTAAGTGCAATAATTGAAAGCGGAGATATTCTTAATGCTGATTGCTCATCCCGGATGCTTGAGTCAATATTCTTTAAGAATAATCCCCTGCATGATGGAGCAGTGATTATTGAAGGGAAAAAAATTGTTGCAGCAAGATGCGTTTTACCAACATCTGAGAATATATACCTGCCGGCAAGATATGGAATGCGTCACCGTGCAGCCATTGGCATGACTGAAAGGAACGATTCCCTGGTAATTGTTGTGTCAGAAGAAACAGGAGAAATATCCCTGGCAAACTCGGGCGAGATTAAGACAAAACTGAAATTTGAGGATTTAAAAAATCTTCTTGAAAGTGAATTATAGTTTTCCGGTTCTTAGATTATCTTTTTTCTCTGTTACGAAAAAGAAAAGTTGCTTTTGATTCTTCCTTTCTCAGTAAACGTCCTATATTTTTCTGGTGGGTAAGAACTAGTAAAACAGATACAGCTATTGAAAATACTACCATGGAAGTAACTGATGTATGAAATATTACAATAACTGCAACGGGAAATGTAAATCCGGCAAGAATTGAACTTAACGAAACATATTTTGTGAGAAATAATGTTATTAAAAATACACCTGCACAAACCATTGTAGAAAATGGGCTGATAGCCAGTATCATCCCAAACAAGGTTGCAACTCCTTTCCCCCCGCGGAACCTTGCAAAAACAGGAAAAATGTGTCCGATAACTGCTGCCCCTCCCAACATAAGCTGGTAATTTACAAACTGATCGGTTCCGGGTAGTGGTGACTGAACAAAACGTATCAGTGTAACAGCTGCGAACCCTTTTAGTACATCAACAATCATAACCGGCAAACCGGCTTTCCATCCTAATACCCTGATGGTGTTTGTAGCACCGGCATTTCCACTGCCATGCTCACGGATGTCAATTCCGAAAAGCCCCTTTCCAATCCAAACTGCCGTAGGTATTGATCCGAGCAGGTATGCTGATATTATTATTGATATCAATACAACCAATTGCATATATTGAAAGATATTGATGATCTGCAAATTTCATAATAATTTTCTACCAAAACAAATTTTATTGATTTTTTAGCATAGCTTGTGCAGCAGCAAGACGGGCTATTGGCACCCTGTAGGGTGAGCAGCTCACATAGTCCATGCCCACCTTGTAGCAGAATTCCACAGAACTCGGCTCACCTCCGTGTTCACCGCAGATACCCACTTTCAAATCAGGTTTTGTTTCCCTTCCTTTCCTGGTTCCCATTTCAACTAGCTGGCCTATGCCATCCTGATCGAGAATCTGGAACGGATCGTTTTTCAGTAAACCCTTCTCAATATAAATTGGCAGAAATGTTCCTGCATCATCGCGCGAATATCCAAATCCCATTTGCGTCAGGTCATTTGTGCCGAAAGAGAAGAATTCTGCCGATTTGGCAATTTGGTCAGCGGTAAGCGCTGCTCTCGGAATTTCAATCATAGTTCCAACCATGTATTCGATCGTATCGTTTCTTTCTTCGAATACTTTTCCTATGGTGTCCCTGATAATTTTTTCCTGCAATTCCATTTCTTGCAAAGTGCCTGTCAGTGGGACCATAATTTCAGGTATAGCCTTAACACCTTTTTTCTTCAGGTTTAATGCAGCCTCAATAATTGCCCTTGCCTGCATTTCGGTAATTTCCGGATAAGTGTTACCTAACCTGCATCCCCTGTGTCCCAGCATTGGATTAAACTCATGCAGGGATTCCACTTTGGCTTTTATCTCTTCAACCGAAATACCCATTTCTTCAGCCATTTCTTTCTGGTTTTCTTCTTCATGGGGAACAAATTCGTGCAGAGGAGGATCAAGTAAACGAACCGTTACGGGAAGATCATGCATGGCTTCGAAAATTCTTTCAAAATCTTCTCTTTGGATTGGTAATAATTTCTCTAATGCTTTCCGTCTTCCGGCTTCATCTTCAGCAAGTATCATTTCACGCATGGCTTTGATCCGGTCTCCTTCGAAAAACATGTGCTCTGTTCTGGTCAGACCGATTCCCAAAGCGCCGAAATCCCTGGCAACTTTTGCATCTTTTGGTGTGTCAGCATTGGTTCTGACTTTCATCGTAGCATACTTGTTAGCCAGATCCATAATTTTACCAAAATCACCGCTTAATTCCGGGTCAATAGTTGCAAGTTTACCTTCGTATAATTCTCCGGTTGAACCATTTAATGAGACCCAGGTACCTTCACTGAAGGTGTGACCATCTATAGAAAGTGTACGTGTTTTATAATTGACTACAATACTACCGGCACCGGCTACACAGCATTTACCCATCCCACGGGCAACAACAGCAGCGTGAGAGGTCATCCCACCACGAGCCGTTAAAATACCTTTTGCAATATTCATTCCCGCCAGATCTTCAGGAGATGTCTCAATACGTACAAGGATAGATTCGGGATATTTATCCGCTTCATCTGCAAAAAACACAATCTGACCGGTAGCTGCTCCCGGGGAAGCAGGTAATCCTTTAGCCAGAACGTTTGCTCTGGTAATGGCTTTCTTGTCAAAAACCGGATGTAATAATTCGTCTAATTTGTTCGGTTCCTGGCGTAAAAGTGCTGTTTTTTCATCGATGATCCCTTGTTGAAGCATATCCATGGCGATTTTTACCATCGCGGCACCTGTCCGTTTTCCATTTCGTGTTTGTAATAACCAAAGTTTCCCTTCCTGAATAGTAAATTCGAGATCCTGTATATCTTTGTAATGGTTCTCCAGTTTCTGTTGTATATCATCGAGCTCTTTGTAAAGTTCAGGCATGGATTCTTCGAGAGACGGATACATGGTTGCTCTTTCTTCTTCAGAAATGTTTGCCAACCTTGCCCAACGCATTGATCCCTCTTTTGTAATATTTAGTGGAGTCCTGGTGCCTGCCACTACATCTTCACCTTGTGCATTGATCAGGTATTCTCCATTGAAAATATCTTCACCTGTGCCGGCATCCCTTGTAAATGCTACACCGGTCGCAGAACTTTCACCCATATTTCCGAAAACCATAGCCTGGACATTAATGGCTGTTCCCCAATCGTTAGGAATCTGATTCAGGTTCCGGTAAACAATTGCTCTTGGTGTGTTCCAGCTATCGAAAACAGCCATGATCGAACCCCATAACTGTTGCCATGGATCAATAGGAAAATCTTTTCCTGTTTGTTCTTTTACCGCTTGCTTGAATTGTTTTACCAGCTCTTTCAAATCATCAACACCAAGATCATTATCCTCTTTAATGCCTTTGGCTTCCTTAACGTTCTCCATAATCTCTTCGAACGGATCGATATCCTCTTTTGATACAGGTTTCATTCCCAGAACCACATCACCGTACATTTGTACAAAACGACGATAAGAATCCCATACAAACCTGGGATTTCCCGTTTTTTTGGAGAGACTCTCAACAGTATCATCATTTAAACCCAGGTTCAGAACCGTATCCATCATCCCCGGCATTGAAGCTCTTGCACCCGATCGTACGGAAACCAGACAAGGATTCTCCTTACTTCCAAATTTTGTTTCCATGATCCGTTCTATATAAGCAATAGATTTTTCTACTTCCTCTTTCAATAAATCAACAACCTTCTCTCTTCCGAGTTCAAAATATTCAGTGCATACTTCTGTGGTAATTGTGAATCCGGGAGGTACTGGAATACCAATCCTGTTCATTTCGGCAAGATTTGAACCTTTCCCGCCTAACAGGTTTTTTAATTCTGCTTTACCTTCAGCCTCCTTATTACCAAATGTATAAACTCTTTTAATCTCTGACATAATTACCTCTTTTTTAATGTGTTAGTATATATATTTTTTCAATTTTAGCAAATTGAGCCAAAAGTAGCAATATTTTTTTTATTTGCACTATTTTCAATAGCCATTGTTACGCAAAGTTCAAGGTTGGTATTTTAAAACATCACCTCATCACCTCATCACCTCATTTCTCCATTTCCTCCTCGCCCTGTCGCCTTGGCACTACGATCTGGGATGAAACCGGATTATAGTATCCCGCAGGTATTCACTGTCAAGGTGGGTGTAAATTTCGGTGGTAAGGATTGATTCATGTCCCAGCATCTCCTGCACCGCCCTCAAATCAGCCCCTCCCTCAACCAGGTGTGTTGCAAAAGAGTGACGGAAAGTATGCGGACTGATTTTCTTTTTTAGCTGGATCTTATTTGCCAGATCTTTGACAATGGTAAATATCATAACCCTTGTTAACCGTTTACCACGCCTGTTCAAAAAAACAATATTTCCATCCCATTTATCAATATTTGGTAACCTGCGCCTGTCCTGGTAATATAGATTTATCTCTTTTAGGGCTTTGGGACTGATGGGTATAAGCCGTTCTTTATTTCCTTTTCCCACGACCCGTACAAACCCCAGGTCAGGATACACATTTGATATCTTCAGGTTTATTAGCTCGGTTACTCTTAACCCGCAACTGTAGAGTGTCTCCAGCATGGCTTTGTTTCTCTGGCCTTCTGGTTTACTCAGATCAATTGCAGCAAGCAGCCTGTCAATTTCTTCTACCGATAATACTACCGGTAGTTTTTTCCCGATCTTTGGTATTTCAAGCAGGGCAATCGGGTTAACTTCAATGATCTCCTCAAACATTAAATATGAAAAAAAAGCTTTAATACCTGAAATAACACGAGCCTGTGTGCGGGGAGTTACCCCCAGTTCGCTTATATACTGAACAAATTTCTGGATATCCGATAACTCAATCTCAGCAGGTTCTTTCTCAATATGTGCTACTTCAAGGTACTGGGTTAACATATGGATATCATGAATATATGCCGATATGGAATTAGGTGATAAAGATTTTTCCAGTTTCAGGAAAATTTCAAAATTATAAATATTTTTATTCCACATTAAACACAATATAAAGCAATTTTAATTCAATTCTAAGAATAATCTGATTAATTTTGTATCATATTCTTGTAAAAAATAAAAAAAAACTAAAATGAAAGTTAAAATTATCAATGGTCCCAATCTTAACCTGCTAGGCAGAAGACAAACGGATATTTATGGTACTAGTGATTTTATATCCTTCTTTAAGAAACTTCGGGAGAAATATCCTGAAATAGAGATTGATCATTATCAATCAAATGTTGAAGGTGAAATTGTAAATAAAATCCATGAGGTGGGTTTTTCGTACGATGGTATTATTATTAATGCCGGCGGCTATACACACACATCAATTTCTATTGCTGATGCGCTGGTTGCAGTTGAAACTCCTGCCATTGAGGTACATATTACCAATATCCTTGCACGTGAAGAATATCGTCATATGTCTTTTATCGCATATGCTTGCTGCGGTACCATTATGGGGTTCGGACTTGATTCTTACAGGTTAGGACTGGAAGGATTAATTGAAATTGTAAGGAGGAAAAAGTAACAATATAATAATAACAGCCATAGCTTATGAGCCGTAAGAAGACGAAAATCGTAGCGACTATTTCCGATAAGAAATGCGATGTTGAATTCCTAAGGGAACTTTATGATGCGGGAATGAATGTAGTAAGGATCAATACTGCACATCAGTCACCGGACGATTCTATTAAGGTGATAAATAATGTAAGAGAAGTATCTGAAAAGATTGCTATTCTGCTCGACACAAAAGGACCGGAGGTTCGAACAAACAAATCTGAACTGGATATTAGTGTAACCCAGGGTCAGAGAATTAAGATCAGAGGCAATCCTGCGATGGAATCAAACAATGAGTGTTTGCATGTTTCATATAAGGGGTTTGTGGATGACGTTCCTGAGGGGAGTAATGTACTTATTGATGATGGTGATATTGAGTTAAAAGTAGTGGAGAAGAATAAGAATGCTTTATTGTGCGAGGTCTGTAACAGCGGGATAATTAAAAGTCGTAAAAGTGTAAATGTCCCGAAAGTATCTATGAATCTCCCGTCTCTTAGCGATAAGGACAGGATGTATGTACATTTTGCTGTTGAAAACAATCTGGATTTTATTGCCCATTCGTTCGTCAGGAGCAAAGAAGATGTCAGGGAGATACAAGAGATACTTGATAAACATAAAAGTCCAATAAAGATAATTGCCAAGATCGAAAATCAGGATGGGGTGGACAATATTGATGAGATACTGGAAAATGTTTATGGAATAATGGTAGCAAGAGGTGATCTTGCTATTGAAGTTCCGTATGAAAAGATACCCGGTGTGCAAAATATGATTGTACGGAAATGTATTGCCTTAAGAAAACCGGTGATTATTGCAACCCAAATACTTCATTCCATGATACATAATCCCAGGCCTACACGGGCTGAGATAAGTGATATTGCTAATTCTATTTACGGTCAGACTGATGCTGTAATGCTTAGTGGTGAAACAGCTTATGGGAAATATGCTGTTCGCTCGGTTGAAACTATGACCCGGGTTGCTATACAGGCTGAGCAGGATAAGGAGGAATTCTATGATGCACCAACTATTCCTTTAAGCACTGAAATTACCGGATATCTTTCCAAGTCGGCCGTAAAAGCTTCAATCAGACTAAATGCCGGTGCAGTTATCGCTGATACTATTGAAGGAAACACTATCAGGAACCTTGCCGGTTTCAGGGGTAAAAAAACAGTGTTTGCCCAATGCTATTCGAAAAGAACCATGCGTGAACTTGCCCTTTCGTACGGAGTGGAAGCTCATTATATGGAACTAAAAGATACTTCGCGTGAATTCTTTATTGATAACGCCCTGGATGCACTTACCAGTAACGGAATAATCACCGAAAAAGACCTGGTTGTTGTTCTTGCAGGGAACTTTGGACCCGGACCTGGTGCTTCCTATATTGAGATAACCAGTGCAGAAAACCTGAGATCAGACGATCTGCCTGAAACTCATTAGGAGTTTTTTTTCTTCTGAAAAATAATCCGTATACCTGTTTTTTCTGAGGTGATTACAAAACAGGAATTACGTTATTAATAACGTTATTAATAACGTAATTAAATGACTAAGGAAGGCAATCCTGATCAGTTTAATTTTCCGGTCCAGGCTATGATTGAAGTCGGGAGAATATGAGCAAAATAAAGCATGCCCCCTGCAAGTATCACACTTACCTGAAGCTCAGCCAATGAGTACAAATAAAATTCCTGAAAAAATAGAAAGATAAGATTTTCTTCAAACTTTGCCCGATTTTTGCAGTAAATTAGCCATTTGTAAGTTTTTTGAATTTTTAAAACAATAATAAGAAAAAAAAACAGAATGATAACAACCGGTCAATTGCTTTTATTTTTTTTACTGGCATTTCACCCTGTCCATGTTTCTGTAACGAGCATGGACTATAACAAAGTGGAGAAGGTTTTCCTTGTGTCATTTAAGGTTTTTACCGATGATTTTGAAACTATTGTTGAGAGAAAATACGATGTGGACCTGAACCTGGGAAAGGAGAATGAGCTTAAGAATGCCGATGAATATTTTAACCGGTATTTTAGAGAAACGTTCAGTTTTATTGTAAATGGAAAAGAGCTGAAAGAACCGGTTTTTTTAGAGAAAAAAATGAATGATATTGCCGTTTGGTTATATTACGGGTATCCCATTTCAGGCAACGTAGAGAAGGTAAAGATAAAGAATATTATTATGTTGGATATGTTCATGGATCAGAGTAATTTGTTGATATTCAAATATAATAATTTTGAAAAAGGATTTATTTTCAATAAAGAAAAAATTGAAATTCAGTTTCAACTGAATTAGTTGAGTGGTTGAGTAAGGTGAGTAAGAAAATGCTTAACTTTGTTAACAAGGGTTTGTTTAAAATTCAGGTGTGTTATTAAGATAGAATACAGAAGATGTTAGAATTAAGGAGAATAGCAGCAATATTGCTTATAGTATTAATTGTTTCTGTTAAAGGTTTTGCAACTCACAACAGGGCAGGAGAGATTACTTACAGGCAGATATCTGATCTGACTTTTGAATTAACGATTACCACTTTTACTTTTACACTTAGTGCTGCCGATCGCGATGATCTGATGGTGGATTGGGGGGATAATACTACTTCAATTGCACCAAGGGTTGAAGAGGTTTTACTTCCTAATTTTTACAAACGCAATAAGTATATTAAGGAACATACATTTCCGGGTCCCGGAGTGTATGAAATTATTGTTCAGGACCCAAACAGGAATTTTGGGGTACTTAATATTCCCAATTCGGTAACTGTGGTTTTTTGCCTGAAGACCACGATGATGATCAATCCTTCGGTTGGATATAATAACACACCGGTCTTATTAAATCCGCCTATAGATAAGGCAGCGATAGGCCATGTTTTTATTCATAATCCTGCAGCCTACGATCCCGATGGTGATAGCATTTCATACAGTCGTACAGTATGCCTTCAGGAGAATGGCGAGCCAATAGCAGGTTATACTTTCCCACCGGCAAGTGATACACTTTATGTGGATCCGGTAAGCGGTGATTATGTATGGGATGCTCCGGTTGATTCAGGTAAGTTCAATATTGCTATGAATATTGAAGAATGGAGAAACGGTATTAAAATTGGGAATATTGTACGTGATATCCAGGTTGAAGTATATAAAACAACGAATAAACCACCTGAAAACCAGGAATTGACAGACTATTGTGTTGAGGCAGGGACAGTTGTTGAATTTGATGTTATCAGTACTGATATTGATGGTGACAGTATTATTCAAACAGCCAGCGGTGGTCCGCTAATTGTTGAAGAAAGTCCGGCTGAGTTTTTTTATGTATCTTCTGAAACAGGTTTGAGTGTATCGAGGTTCAGGTGGCAAACTGCTTGTGAGCATGTCAGGGAACGGACATACCAGGTTATTTTTAAATCGGAAGATACTAACTGGCAGTTAAGTCTGGTGGATATTGACAATATGGAGATAAGGGTAATTGGTCCTGCTCCTGATGGTTTGTCAGCTTTCCCTTCCAGTAATTCAATCAGTCTGGTTTGGAACAAAAGTGTCTGCACAAATATTGCCGGTTACCGGTTATACAGGAAAGCCGGGGTTTCGGGATTCAAACCAGATTCCTGCGAGATTGGGATACCTCCGGATATTGGTTATGAAGCTATTGGAGAAACTGAGTCTGTTGAGGATACTGTATTCCTTGATAACAACAACGGTATAGGATTAATGAAAGGGACAGAATATTGTTATATTGTTGTAGCGTTATTCCCCGATGGAACTGAAAGTATTGCATCCGAAGAGTATTGTTCTGTTCTTGTCCAGGGAACTCCCCTGATCACTAATGTAAGTGTCACTGAAACAGGCGAGAGTAATGGTTCTATATATATTGCATGGGCTAAACCAAAGAATCTTGACACTATACCGGCAAATGGACCATATGAGTACAATATATTCAGGTCGCCGGGAATCTGGGGCGAGAATTATTCATTGGTAGGGACAATAAATACTGTTGATCTGGATGATACTACATTCGTGGATGAGCCTGTTAATTCAGCAGGTTACAACTATTCGTACAAAATAGAATTGTATAACGATGAAGGAGGAAGCCGGTTTCTTATAGGATCAGGAGAGGCATCATCTCTCGGTATGGATATTGAACCGGCTGACAATAAGCTTTCCCTGCTCTTAATAAAGAATGTACCATGGATTAACCTGGAGTATGTGGTTTACAGGCAGGATCCGGTAAGTATGAGTTTCGATTCGATTGGGGTTACTACTGATTCTCTGTTTATTGATTATGGACTTGAAAATGGAAAAACTTATTGTTACCTCGTAAAAAGTATCGGTACCTATAACCGTCCGGGTATCCTGGATCCTTTGATCAATTATTCTTATGAGAGTTGTGGTATCCCTGTTGATAATGAACCTCCCTGTCCGCCTGATTTAAATGTATCTTCAAATTGTGACAGTCTTTATAACGAATTGACCTGGAATTTGCCGGTACCGGGATGCCCGGATGATGTGGCTAATTATAAGATATTTTATAAGCCAACTCTTGAGTCAGATCTGGAATTTATTCATACGGTTGAATCACCACTGGATACTGTTTTTATACACTATCCTGACTTCTCTATGGCAGGTTGTTATGCAATATCCGCAGTTGATTCAACAGGGAATGAAAGTGAGCTTTCATCACCTGTAATATGCGTTGATACCTGTAATTATTATGAGATACCAAATGTTTTTACACCCAATAATGATGGTTACAATGATATTCTCCGTGCAAGGACCACTGATTTTGTAATAAGGATTGATATGAAAATTTACAGTCGTTCCGGGGCACTGGTTTATGAGACTGTTGATCCGTATATAAATTGGGACGGGATGTATAATGGAAAATATGTTGCACCAGGTGTTTACTATTATCATTGTGATGTATATGAGAACAGAATTACCGGAGTTGAAACAAGGCATTATTCAGGCTTCATTCATGTAATAACAGAAAAGGATGCCAGGTTGCCGGGGGAAGGGGGGAAGAAGTAAGAAGTAAGAAGTAAGAAGTAGGAAGTAAGAAGTAGGAAGTAGGAAGGAGGAAGGAGGAGAAGATGAGAAAAGGAGAAGAGGAGAAGAGGAGAAGAGGGGAAGAAGTAAGAAGAAAAAGGGCAAAAGGCAGTTGGCAGTCGGTAAAAAGAGTACCACTACTGTTGCATCCGGCGCAAGAAACAGAGAAATAGTAAGAAGGAAAAAAGAAAAAAAGTTGAAAGCTTATATTAGATTAAGAGCATGACAGTTATGAGAAAATTATTAAATATCACTTTACTAATTTTGATATACTTTCCGGTTAATGCTCAAACAGAGAATGATCATTACCTGGCAGGGCTTGCCAATTTGCAAAGGAAAGAGTTTAAAAAAGCTATTTCTGAGTTTGATAAGGCCATTGAACCAGGGAGTATCAAACACCATTATTATCTGAAAAGAGGAGAGGCATATTTCTGGCTCGGGGAATATTTGAAAGCCAAAGATGATTTTAATGAAGCCTCACAACTTGAGAGATATTCCGGTAGTATTGGACTGGCAATGACTTATGCCAAAATGGGGGATACAGATTTGGCTATCAGGCATCTGGAGGATCACATGAGATCTTCGTTCAGGGTTTCGGAGAAAACAATTAAACTGAATAAAGCATTTAAGAGTATCGAGAACTCAAGAAAATGGGTGGAGCTCTGGAAAAAAGAATGGTATAACTCTTTTGAAAAGCTTGAGCAGGAAATTAATTATTTGACGAAAACTTCACAGTATTCGGAAGCTCTCGATTTGATTGAAGTATATATTTCGAAATATCCTGATAAAGCGGGAGCTTATGCATTAAAAGGTAGAATAAATTATGCACGGGGTAAAATCCATGAAGCAGAAGTGAATTTTACAAAAGCAATTTCCCTGGATTCGGAAAATCCGGATTTCCGAAAAAGAAGAGCAGATGTTTATGTTAAGTTAGAAAATTTTCCAATGGCGGTGAAAGACATTTCAAATGTCCTAAGGTCTGATCCGTCAATGTTTGATCTTTATATCAAAAGAGCCGGATTATATCACCGGATGAATGCAGGAGATAAGGCACTTGATGATCTGACCCGTTATCTGGATTATTTTCCTGCTGATGAAGAGGCACTTCACTTATGTGGTAAGATCTACATTGATCAGGAAAAATATTATTCTGCTCTGAAATGTTTCTCATTGAATGTTGAGAATCATCCTGAGAATCCGGAAAGTTTTATTGACCGCGCTGACACTTATGTTTTGTCAGGAAAATATAAATATGCTATTATAGACTATGGTATGGCTTTAGATCTAGATCCGGCGAATCCGGCTACCTGGCTAAATCGCGGAAAAGTTTATATCAAAACAGGAAACAATAAACAGGCCTGTTATGACTTTATCCGGGCTGTACACCTAAATAGCCGGGAAGGAGTATGGTTGTATAAAGAATATTGTGAGTAGATAATAAAAATTGAAACTGGAAATACGAAATTTTAACCCGTAACCCGTAACCCGTAACACTCTTAATCTTATACTTATAAACTCCTAAACTCCTAAACTTATAAACTCATAAACTCTTCAAATCTTCAACTACTTATTTACTTGCATAAATATTTTATTATATAATTCCGTGGGGTTAAAAGGTTTCAAAACATAATCATTAAAATTTGCTTTTTCTATTTTACTTTGCACATCTGACATCACACTTGCAGTAAGGGCAATAATAGGTATTTTTCTTATTTTCTTATTTTCCGAATTACGGATCTTTTCAGTTGCCTTAAAACCATCCATTTCAGGCATATGCAGGTCCATTAAGATCACATCAAAATCATATTTATTTACTTTTTCGATTACTTCCAGTCCGTTTGTTACAGTTTCCACATCAATTCCCCACCTGGTAAAAATTTTTTGTGCCACAATAGCATTTATCTCGTTATCTTCAGCTAAAAGGACTTTTTTTCCTGTAAGCTGATCAAATTTCTTCTCCCTGGTATATTCCGGTTTCAATGATTTACGTTCACTTTTCTTAAATTCAAGTGTGAAAGA
>JAUXED010000105.1 GCA_030618105.1 Bacteroidota bacterium
GGATTTTTACTACTTTTGCCATGAATTACCGGAATTTTATATTATTCCGGTTTAAATTTTTTATTTACTAAATTTATTTTAAAATGAACATTTATGTAGGAAACCTTCATTACGGCGTGAATGAAGATGAACTAACGGAGATCTTTGGAAAATTCGGAACTGTTAATTCTGTGAAAGTTATTACAGATAAGTATAGCGGACAAAGCAAAGGTTTTGCCTTCGTTGAAATGGAAGATGATGCCGAAGGTAACCAGGCTATCGGTGAATTAAACGGTATTGAAATTAGTGGCAGGAACTTAAAAGTTAATGTCGCCCACGAAAAAAAACGTGATCCCAACCGCAGGTAGGAATTTTTTACAAAAACGATAATTAATCTGTTTGGTCTTTAACCACCAAATTTTTTATTTCGGTCGAAAGAATTTTTGCTTAACTCTTTACTTGAAGTTCTTCTACTTTTTTTTGTGGAAGAACTTTTTTTTGTGAGGCAGTGTTGTAGTAAAGTTTCTATAAAAGCATACTTTCAAAATAGCTTCCCAATTTATTTTCCGCAATAAAAATCTGTTAATCATTGTATTGCGATGCATATGTTGTATAACATGCTTTCAGGTGGGTACATTTTTTAGTTTTTTGGAATTAAGAAGATGTAAGGGAAGTTTTTCCGGTTAAGATATTTTCCAAACCGGGAATATACACAGTCGAAGTGACCAATTCCCGTGGTTGCACCGAAACTAACTCGGTCGAAGTAACTATTGACTCAATAACCATCCCGCTGCCGGAATCTATTGTCCTTTGCGAAACCGAATCAACCATCCTCGATCCTGGCAGCGGGTTTCTTCTTATAACTGGAACAACGGACTGTCTGATAAGCAACTGTTAAGTGTTAGTCTGCCTGGAACATACACTATTGACAGAAACGATTCTGGTGAGATTGATTGAAGATCCGGATTAATGTCTGAAGAATTCACCAGGTGACTTTAAGTCGCCCGGTGAATAAGTTTTATTCATTTTTTTATTGGATGCCGGTTTTAAAGAATATTGTTTACGCAGATTTTATTTGTTCATCAGTTCTTTAATTTCCTTTTTCAATAATGGAAGATGGTTTGTTTTAATAGCCCATACAATCGAATCATCAATGCTGTCATAAGCATGAATTATTCTATTTCTGAAATTTACAATTTCTCTCGCATTTGTTAATTTCAATCCAGTATCTTCTTTAATGAATTGATTAACAGCTTCACCCATTATTCCTAATTGACGCTCAACAGCGCTTTTAGTCTTTAAATCATTCTCGTAATTTAGAAAATCTGTTCCTTCTAAAAACTCTTCTATTACTTCAATAGCAAACAGGATGTCAAAAAGATATTTTTTAGCTCGCTCTGTCATAAAGTAGTAATTTTGAATTTTCAATCTCTTTTAATAAATAAGGGTTTTTAATCTTCTTTTCGGTTAATAAATCAACTTTTCGTTCAAAAAGAAGTTCTAGTTCAGACCAAAGTTTCATTAACATTTCTCCTTTTTCTGCGGGAGTTAAATTGTCTAATTCAACTATAAAATCTAAATCACTTGTATTAGGATCAAACTCACCTTTTGATACAGAACCAAACACAAACAATTTCACTACTTTGTATTTGTAGCACAGTTCAAAAAGCTTTTTAAGCTTACTTTCTATTTCTCCTGGCAATTTCATACTTCAAAAATATTATTTTTTTTTAACATTGCGTTATCATTTTTACGGTAATGACTGCTTGCGTACAACATTTATGAATATGTAAACTCATATATTTTGTTTATGTACACTTGTTTTAACTACTGCCAAGTCAAATCGACTATCTGCATATAAAAAAAATCCCTGATAAAATCAGAAATAAGCTATTTAGTGTTATTCAGTAAAAATTTAGAATTTAACACAGTTTGAATATCCCGGAGAGCAATACCAAAAAAGAATAACGTTATTAATAACGTAATTATTAACGGCATTAATAACGTTATTCTTGCATAAAATAAAAATCCACACGATATATTATTTCCTTCTACGTTTTCCTTTATTTCTGTCACCTTTAATTTCTTCGGCAACATCAACTCTAACACGGCGACCTTTAAATTTGCTATCATGGAAGGAGGTCAATATTTTGGCAGTATACTTCTCTCCTACTTCGAAAAATGAAAAACTATCTTTTATATCAATAACTCCTATATTAATATCACGATCTTTCGTATTATCATTAATCATTCCGATAATATTTACAGGAATAACACCATCTTTTTTACCTATGTTAATAAAAAATCTGGCATAACCGTTCTTTCCTCTTCTTCCGTGTCTATCACTGTGACTGCGTTCATCTCTTCTATCACGTTTGTCTCGTTTATCTCGTATATTTTCTGTTTTCTCATTAAGGTCCGGGGCATTTTTATAATATTCCAGGAATCGATTAAACTCCAGCGATACAAAGTGCTTAATTATTTGTTCTTTACTCAACCATTCAAGCTTTTTATTTACAGTATCCATAAACGGAGCAATTTGAGCTTCATCCACTACTACTTTCTCCATCCTGCCAATTAACTTAAAAAGTTGTTTTTTGCATATTTCAGCTCCGTTTGGTACCGGTAATCTTTCGAAGTTCTTGCGAATATTCTTTTCTATTTGTGGTATCTTGCTCTTTTCCCGGTAGTTAACTATTGCAATAGAAATGCCCGATTTGCCTGCACGTCCGGTACGACCACTTCTATGAGTATACACCTCATTGTCTTCCGGTAAGTTATAGTTAATTATGTGGGAAATATCGTCCACATCAATACCACGAGCTGCCACATCAGTAGCTACTAACATTTGTAACGATTTTTCCCTGAAACGCTTCATCACCTGGTCGCGTTGCGATTGTGAAAGGTCTCCGTGAATTGCATCGGCATTATATCCGTCCTTTATAAGTTTATCGGCAACTTCTTTGGTTTCCATTCTTGTCCGGCAAAATACTATTCCATATATATCCGGATTAATATCTGCTATGCGTTTAAGAACTAAATACCGGTTACGTGCATGTACCTGGTAATAAATATGACGTATATTTTCAGCACCGGCATTTTGCGTTCCTACAGTTATTTCTATAGGATTGTTCATATAGTTTTTGGCAATGCGTGCCACTTCTTTTAGCATAGTTGCCGAAAACAGTAAAGTTCTCTTTATATCAGGCGTTTTTTCTAAAATACTGTCTAAATCATCGCGAAAACCCATGTTAAGCATTTCGTCAGCCTCATCCAAAACAACTGTTCTGACATTAGCAATCTTTGCGACTTTACGATTGATTAAATCAAGCATTCTTCCCGGGGTAGCAACAATAATGTGTGCTCCTTTTTTAAGTGCCCTGATTTGAGTGTCGATACTTGCTCCACCATATACCGGCACTACATACAAACCTTTTATGTATTTCGAATAATTTTTCAGATCCTTGGAGATCTGGATACATAGTTCCCGTGTTGGTGCTAATATTAAAGCCTGAACTGATTTGTTCCGGATATCTATTTGCTCAATTATAGGTAAGCCAAAAGCGGCTGTTTTACCTGTTCCGGTTTGAGCAAGTCCTACTATATCATTTTCTTTTTCAAAAAAAATTGGTATTATCTCTTCCTGAATTGGTGTTGGTTTTTCAAATCCCAGCTCTTCAATCCCCTTCATCAAATTGGGTGATAATCCCATTGTATTAAATATCAGCATTTTATATTTTTAAAAATTAAGTTGCAAATGTACGGAAAATTAATCACGCGATAAAAATTCAAGACAGAAAAGTCAAAACCGGCATTTATTAACGCAGTAAGAGAACATGCCGGTATGTTAAAACAGGTAGGTAAAAAGTTTACGTTATTTGGAAAGTTTTACACGCACTGCAATAGGTCCTTTATGCCCCATCTCAACTTCAAAGGTAACAGCATTACCCTCCGTTATTTCTTCAAGTATATTATTTACATGTACAAATACGCTTTCCTTTGTTTCCTTATCTTTTATAAAACCAAAACCTTTGGAATCGTTAAAAAAGGTAACTGTTCCCTCTCTTATAGGATCTAATTCATCATCAGAATCGCTGGCAGGTACTCCAACCTCAATATCTTCTAATTTGATATCTTTCTTTTTGGTGGGATCAGGAGGTGTAGAGGTAATATTTCCATTTTCATCGACATAGGCAATCATGTCGTCCAGCCCACTTTTTTTCTCACTTTCTTTCCTGGCTAACCTCTTTTTTTCTTTTTCTTTTTTCTTTTTTTCTTTCTTATTTCTTACTTCCTTTTTGTTAAATGTTTCTTGCGATCTAGCCATAAATTAATTTTACTTTATTAATATTTTGACAAAGTTACGTTTTATTTTCAGGGTTTAGAAAATTATCTTCTTTTTTTCAATTCTGAATAAAAACGAGCTACCTGGTATTGTAAATGTCATATTCTTCAAAAACTTCAGTAATGATCTCATCCTCCGGTATTTCATTAATTCCAATATAAACAGATTCACCAATACCATCACCTTTTACTCCCTCAACCCAGGCTGTTGCGTTATCCTTATCAAACAGATTATGTGCTCCATATTCTCCCAGTTCTTCAAAGGGATTCACTTCATTCAACTCTGAACTAACTGAATGTAAGCCCATTGCAGAACGCAAATAGATTTTCTTCCATTGAGAATATACCGGACCGGCAGCCATAAACAATAGTATTGCAATAAATGTTGTGAGTTTCATAAATTATTTTGTTTGTTAAATATATTAAAATAATAATCATGTGAACAATTCTTGCATTTTTAATTACTTTGCGAATCTATATTCTATTTCTTTGTCACATTTTATATACAAACAATACTGAATTTTTCAGGGAATATGTTAAAGAACTTAAATCGGATGTTTTTAATACAAGAATAAAATGAAAGGAATTAAAGCCACTATATTTTTCTTTTTGATTATGGGGATTGGTCATTCTATGATGATGGTTATCAATCGGATAGATGAAAAATATGGCTTTGACCAGAATTTTATAATTTGGTCTGCCATTACCCTTTCAGTCTTTGGGGTCATTCTCATTTTTATTACCCGGTATAATAAAACCGGCACATGGCAAAGCATGAACGGAGCATTAGGAGGGATACTTATCTGGATAGGTGCAGTGGAATACGGATTGATCTTTGGCTCCAGGATTTTGGAAATACCTCCTCTTAACGGAACAGCACCTGAGTACCGGCTAATGGAATTCACCTGGCCCTTTGTTTTAGTAATTTTTATTTATCTCCTTTATCATGAGGATGTCAGATGTAATTTTATACTTTATTTGAGAAGAAAACTGCCTCTGATGAAAGGTCCAATATCGGAAGGGAGAATTCGCAATTACGGTCCCAGGACAGCTTTTCAAATAGTTCTTGTTATGTGGACTTTTTATGTTTTATTACTTCTTGCATACGATAAAAATATTTTTGGAGTTCACCATCCTGTTACTTATCTTATTTTTGTCCTTTCTTTAGGATGCGGAATTTATTTAATATATAAATTACTGAATATCAAAGAAATGGGAAGAGCAATCAGGTACGCTATCCCAACAGCTATCATTTTCTGGAATGCTGTGGAGATACTTGCTAAATGGAAAATATTTACAGAACCATGGATTACGCTTAACGTGCCCATTATGACTTCTATTTTTGTTGCATTTATAATTACTTTTTACCTGATTTATAAGGACAGAAAAAAGACTTAGATCCAATACCGGGGAGAAAGGTGCAGTAATGAGGGGATGAGGGGATGCCGATGGCGATTTTAGCAGCATAATTCAATCTTGTTCACCTATGATTTTTTTTTGATAAATATAATATTTTATCATTCTTTGAAATTTAAAAAATTCATTGAATCTTTGCATTGAATTTGGAGAGATGCCGGAGTGGTCGAACGGGGCGGTCTCGAAAACCGTTGTCCTGCTTTGTCGGGACCGAGGGTTCGAACCCCTCTCTCTCCGCAAAGTATAAACAAAACCTGGTGATAGCCAGGTTTTGTACTTTGCAGGGTGCCACACCAGGGATCACAGCCTGTCCCGACTTTCGGGAAGCAAAGCGAGTAATCCAGTAAGAAGTTTATATCATCCTGATAATTAAATATTTTATTAATAATAAAACATCATACCCCCACCTCCGCCAAACCTTGGATTAACCACGTTATTGTAGATAGAACCAAAGGTATATGAGATACTGAAATGTGTAAAATAAGAATAGCTGGTTTCAAGTTCTTTACGTCTCAGGAGTATCTCTTCAGTTGAAGCCACGCCTTTTACCAGGGATAACTGGTCGTGAATAATGGACGCACCACCTCCAATACCAATCTTTAATCCTTTTGCAACCCGGATATCCAGGGAAACAAATGACGATAGATTATTCTTCGACCAATCATGAAAATAGTTACTCCAGTCAATAGAAGTATAGATCGAGCCCCATTTCTGGGTAAATTCCATAGCAATATTCAGACTATGCCCAAACAGGTTTTCTTCTGTTTTATTATAAATGGTAGAATCCTGATAACTATTATAACAGTATCCCAGACTATACAAAATTAGCAATTGTTTGCGAGTTGACTCTGAATATGGAAATACATTAAACTCAATCCCGGGATAAACCAGTCCCCTGAATTTATAATTTCTATAAGTAGAAGATGAAATATCAAACCTCCCGCCAACAGACCAGTGTTCACCGAGACTTTTAACGATCAAACCGTCAAATGATTTTGATTTAGTAGGACTTTTAAATATCGTGTCACCTGTATCAAACTCTTCATTTCTAACCCGGTAATACAGCTCAAAATCAATTTTCCACTCAGGTGTAACCCTGCTTGCAGAAAAGGAGCCTGATATCCGGTCATAGTTATATGATTTCTCTCCGTCCAGACTGCCACGTAAACGTGTTTCAAACACCCATTGATTCCATTTATCCTCAACCACTTCCTCTTTTACAGGTGGTTTGTAATCTATTTTTATGAACTTCGACAGGGGAGTTTTGGAAACAAAAGGCATCAGTCCCAGTTTTAAGGTTTCAACCTGTCCGGAACGGGTTTCGTCCTCCGTATTATCTGTCATACTAACATATGTAAGTGTATCACTAAACCTTGTATAACCATTCTGCCCAAAGAAATGCATTATAAACTCCCTTCCACCACTTCCTGTCCGCTGACTGGTAACCATAATATGTACGTCAGCAACTTTCCGATCGCGCACGTAATTAACAAATGATATTTCACGTCGAATATAATCCATATCCCAAATAGCACCACTCAGGAATACTTTCAATGCATCCTTCCGGTATTTTGCCATAGTTGTATCTGCTTCCTGTGATACCATAGAAGT
>JAUXED010000045.1 GCA_030618105.1 Bacteroidota bacterium
GATTGCCCCCGTGGGTATATTTTATTATGATAACGCAGAAGTGCTGAGGGAAATAGCCTATAAATCAAGCAATATCACGCATTCTCACGTGCTTGGAAAGGAAGGCGCAGCTCTTCAGGCTTATTCCATCGCTCTTGCGGTACGTGGGCATAAAGAAGATATGTTGTCCCGCCTGAAAGAGTTTGTTAAATCTGAAGCGTATAAAGAAAAGATAAGTAAGGTAGAGCGGCTTTTGGATAAAGGGGCGAATGAGGGAGATATAATCAGAGAATTGGGTACGGGGGAAGCGGCTTTTAACTCCGTACCCACCGCCATTTACTCTTTTATCAGATTTAACACTTTTAAAGATGCTGTCACCTATGCAGTAAGTTTAGGTGGCGATACCGATACCATAGGGGCAATGACCGGAGCGATAAGCGGTGCTTTTTATGGCGAAGGAGCAATTCCCAAAGGGTGGATCGGGAAGTTGGAAGAGGGAGAAAAAGGCAGGAGTTATATAAAGAGGTTGGGTGAATTGTTGTACCGTATCAAGATGCAACTCTGAGTTTTGGCAATCCCTTTCCCTGCAACACGCTCATATTAAATAATAATAGGTGCAATCTAAATAGGTAATGATGACTGAGCAGAAAGAAGTGACGGAGATGAAGGGTGCTATATTCAAGGCATTGGGCAGTAAGACGCGGGTGGCGATGATAAAGCTTTTGATGATTCGAGAGTATCATGTATCGGGCCTTGCAAAAGCCTTGGATATCTCGGTTCCGGTCGCGGCTAAGCACGTAAAAATCTTAGAGAAGGTAGGGGCGGTGGAGAACGAGGTATTTGGTAAAACACACGTATTGAGCGTGAACAGAGAGCGGCTGTACGAAGCGATGGAGACGTTTAGCGATGAATACGAGATAGAAGTAGAGAAAGGCGCGAGTTTGCTGGACGCATTAAGGGAGGTTGCAGGTGTTGGAGTAAAGAGAGTAGCGGACCGAGAGTTTATCGTTTCCGTGGACAATGAAGAGGGTTTTTGAAATGGCTGATCTGGTTGAATTTATTGAAAAAGAAAAATATTCACTCATCCTGTCAGTTGACGTGATGGAGCATATTCAGGATGATGAAAATGTTTTCGGAAATTTCTATGAATCTCTTTTCCCCGGCGGACTATTACTAATATCCACACCATCAGACAAAGGAGGATCAGATGTTCATCACCATCATAGTAACTCCTTCATTGAAGAACATGTACGCGATGGATATGGTGTTAATGAAATTAAAACGAAATTGGAGAAAGCAGGATTTAGCAATATTAGCACACGTTATACTTATGGCAAACCAGGACAATTATCCTGGAAATTGTCAATGAAGTATCCGATTCTTCTTCTTAATCTTAGTAAATTATTCTTTGTTATTCTTCCGTTTTATTATCTGATCACTTTTCCTTTCTCTCTTTTACTGAATATCCTCGATGTTAATAAAATTCATAAAACCGGAACAGGATTAATTGTAAAAGCCTGGAAATAATTTATACTTTTACTGCAATTTTCGTTTAATACCATGGTTTCTATTACAAGGACCTCCGTAGTTTAATTGACAGAATATCCCGGAAATCTCCGGGAAGGTGCAGGTTAAAATCTTTGCCGGAGGTTCTTTTAAAGTTTGAAATATTTTGAATTTCCCTTTCCACATAGCAAAACGGTATCTTTTTTCTAAAAAGTCAAGAAATGCAATTAATGTTATTTCTGCAATTTCTGTGGTAGGAGTTGCAATTGGCACAATAGCACTTATTGTCGTCTTATCAGTATTTAACGGTTTCGACAACCTGGTGCGCTCATTATTCAATTCTTTCGATCCCGACCTGAAAATTACTTCTGTTATGGGAAAAACATTCCCTGCCAACAATAAAAAGATACAACTGCTTGAAAAAGCTGACGGAATATTGTATCTCACCGAAGTTGTCGAGGAAAACGCACTCCTCAGATACGATGAGAGACAATATATCGCTACAATAAAGGGTGTAGGGGAAGATTTTGTCAGGATGAGCGGGATCGATAGTATGATAATTGACGGAAATTTTACACTTGTTAAAGATGGTAATCCTTACGCGGTTATGGGACAGGGCGTTGCTGTTAATCTGGCTGTCGGACTGAATTTTATCTCTCCTGTAATCTTTTATGTTCCGCGAAATACGAAACTTATCTCTATGAATCCCGCTAAGGCATTTAATCGCAAATATCTTTTCCCTTCCGGAATATTTGCTATCCAGCAGGATTTTGATTCGGAGTATGTGATTGTTCCTTTGTCATTTGCCCGCGATTTACTTGGTTATACCGATGAAGTAAGTGCCATTGAAATAAAAGTTGACCCATCATATGAAACCTCAATGGTTCAGGAAAATATTAGGGAATTGCTGGGACCGGATTTTTCTGTTAAGAACCGTTTCGAACAACAGGAATTGTTGTATAAGATCATGAAATCAGAAAAGTGGGCAATCTTTCTTATACTCACTTTTATTCTTATTGTTGCTTCATTTAATGTAATCGGTTCGCTTACAATGCTCATTATCGAAAAAAAGAAAGATATTGGTATTTTACGCAGCATGGGAACAAGCCTCTCTGCATTACGACGGATTTTTCTTTATGAAGGATGGATGATATCCCTGCTTGGGGCTTTCTCCGGACTGATACTGGGAACCTTGATCTGTTGGATACAACAACAATTCGGTATTATTAGGCTGCACGGTAGCGATTCATTTGTTATCGATGCCTACCCCGTCAGTATTGAGATACCTGATCTGATATGGATTTTTCTTACAGTCCTGCTAATTGGTTACCTGGCTGCCTGGTACCCGGTAAGATATATTACCAGACGGTTTGTTCTTAAACAGGGTGATTGAAGAAGGCAGAACAATGATATCTCCCCCTTGGGGGAGACTAAGAGGGGGTAATCATGTTAAGATTCACTGAATTTGAAAATTTCAGTAAAGCAGTTTTCTCTAAAAATCGTACCTTTGAAACATGAAAAATCCTGTTTACATAATTGGCTTTTTATTTCTCTTTTTGTGCTATTGCAATCAACCCGAACAAAAATTCCATAGATCGGAACTTATCCCTGCAAAAGATCTCGTTCCGGTGCTTACTGATCTTCACCTTACGGATGGATTACTAAGTTTATCTGAAGTAAGACAAGAGTATGAAGACATGGATTCGCTGGTTCATTATTTAAACATACTGGCAAACTATGGTTATTCCCTTAACCAGTTGAATAATACAATGGAGTATTATTCTCATGACCCTGAGGCTCTCGATGAAATTTATGAAAAAGTAATTATACAACTTACCGAGATGGAAGGGAAGATTATGTCATCTGATCAGGAAAAAGAAATTTCCGCTCCTAATTTGTGGGAAGGAAAAACTAATTGGAAGTTACCGGTGGACGGAAAACAAAACAAACTGGAATTTGAAGTGCCGGTTAAGAACCCCGGTATCTATAAGATCATTGCAGATATAAAAATATACAGTTATGACGAATCTTTAGAACCGGCTATTACTGCTTACTTCTGGTTTGACAATCAAACTGAAACCGGGTACAGATTGTATTATCCTAAAACACGTATCAGCAAATCGGCGAAAAAGAGAACCTACAGGATCACTCAAAAAGTACTGAACCCGAAAATTACACATCTCAGGGGTTACCTGCTTGATCACTCACCAAAACCGGGTGACTGGCAGAAACATATCCTGGTAACCAATTTCAGGATAGAGTTTGAACCAATAACCGGTCCGGAGAAATAAAACAAAGAAAAACTAACCTGTACCGGGGCGCATCCTTAACGTACTTGGCGGTTAATTCTTTAATAAAAATAATCGCAGAGTTGCAGTGTGAAGAGCAGAGATCAAAGGATGTGAAACAAGTTACCAGTAACCAGTAACCAGTAACCAGTAAGTTTATGAGAAAAATTTCAGCTAACTATATCTTCCCTGTTTCCTCCTCACCAATTAAAAACGGGATACTTATCATTGATAACGATGGAAAGGTAAAAGATCTTATCGACCCGGGGAAAGATGCCGGAGAATCAGAAAACCTGGAAGTTTACAACGGTATACTTGTCCCTGGTTTTGTAAACACACACACGCATCTGGAATTATCTCATCTTAAAGGGAAAATTCCAACGGGAACAGGATTGCCCCGGTTCATTTATGAAATACGCAGACTCCGTGAAAAAAAAGAAACGATCATTAGGGATGCAGCAGCTCGGGGAGTGAAGGAAATGGAAAGAAATGGTATTGTGGCTGCCGGTGATATTTCCAATACTGATATTAGTTTCCCGCTTAAAGTGAATGGGAAAATCAAGTTTCACACTTTCGTGGAAGTGTTTGGTCTGATGCCCAAAGAAGCAAATGAAAAAGTAATGGGGGGTATAAAACTTCTTAACCTTATTAAAGAAAAATTTTATCATCCTGCCTCATTGTCTCCTCATGCACCCTATTCTGTCTGTAGGGAACTTCTTGCTGAAATATCAAGATATATAAAAAATAATCCGGCACCTGTTACATTCCATAACCAGGAATGTATGGAAGAGCTTGAAATGTTTTCTTATAATAAAGGAGAATTGAAATCTACCCTTGAAAAAACCGATCCGGATATGACAAAATGGGAATCACCCGGAATAAGTTCCCTTTTTTGGATGCTCGGAAACCTTCCTGAAAAAGTAAAAATACTTTCCGTTCATAATACATACACTCCGGCAAAAGATATTGAAACGGTATGTAAACGCAAATCTCCTGTTTACTGGACTCTTTGTCCCGGGGCAAACCTCTATATTGAAAAACGTATTCCCGATATCAATACGTTATTACTATACACTAATAATATTACAATTGGTACTGATAGCCTGGCTTCTAACCATACACTGTCTGTTCTGGACGAATTAATAACCTTGCATGAGCATTTCCCTGAAATACCGGTTGAAAAACTTATCAATTGGGGAACACTTAACGGTGCAAAGGCATTAAATATCGATAAAGAAACCGGCAGTTTTGAAACAGGTAAAAAACCGGGGATAAACCTGGTTTACGGACTGGATCTGCAAAATATGAAGCTTACAAAAGAAACTAAAGTTAAACCTATTATGTAATCCAAAACAGTCGGCAGTCCACAAAAATGCAAAGTTGAATATGATGAGCGTTATGTGTGGGATTAGGCTTTCGCCCTTTCAGGGCAAATTAGAACATAACTAAAGAATAACGTTATTAATAACGTAATTAATAACGGCATTAATAACGTAATTAAATTTTCTATAAGACTTAAAGTGAACTAAAGGTGAGTAAAGAAGAATGAAGAGTTTAAGGTTTGAAGATGTTTAAGGTTTGAAGATCTTGACTCGTAACTCGTAACCCGTAACTCGTAACACTTTAACATTTTAGTCATTTTATTTAATTTTACCATTTATTCATTTTATCATTTAAGCATTCACTCATTTAAGCATTTAAGCATTCACTCATTTAAGCATTTAAGCATTCACTCATTTAAGCATTTAAGCATTTAAGCATTCACTCATTTAAGCATTGAACCATTGAACCCCGACCGAACCATACTGTTTTGCCCTCTTGACTGGGGTCTCGGACATGCCAGTCGAAGTGTATATTATATCCGCAAACTGCTGGAAAAAGGGGACCGGGTTATTATTGCTGCCGATAATGCTCCTTTGTCCTTTTTAAGAAAAGAATTTCCTGATCTTGATTGGGTGCGCTTCCCATCATATTACAGGATACGCTATTCACCCATCGTTCCCATGCCAATACTGGCATTGTTTCTTTTTCTGAAAATAATTATAGGGTCAGCCAGGGAACATATTTTTCTAAAAAAATTATTGAAGAGGCATAAGCCGGATATTGTTATCTCTGATAACCGGTTCGGGCTATGGAACAAAAATTATTTCACCGTTTATATTACTCACCAGGTTTGTATCCGGATGCCCGGATGGGCAAAATTTCTTGAAAAGCCCGTGTATAAATTGCACAAACGGATAATTCAGAAATATGACCGCTGCTGGATCCCTGATAACCAGGGACCTGATAATCTCTCGGGTGAGCTATCGGGAAAATTCCCAATCCCATCCAATGCATCTTTTACAGGTATCGCTTCCCGTTTCCTTCTGCCTGAAAACAGGTCGTCCAAAATAAGCAACCCTTATGATATTGTTGTTATTCTCTCAGGTCCCGAACCACAGCGAACCATCCTCGAAAATAAACTTTTACTTATTCTTCACGACAGTGATAAAAAAGTGTCCTTTTTACGGGGAAAACCGGAAGAGACCGGGACAAAACCGGACAAAGACAATATAAAAATGGCAAACCATCTCTCCTCCGGGGAGATCAGTGTGTTATTATCTCAAGCCGGTAATCTTATTTGCCGACCCGGTTATTCTATGCTGATGGATTTAGCCGCGTTGAACAAAAAGGCGCTTCTTATTCCAACACCGGGACAAACGGAACAGGAATATCTTGCCTGTTATATGGTAAAATGTGGCAGGCATATTTCCCTTTCACAAAATAAGATATCTGAACTCTGGATTAAATTAGAAGAACTTAAGGCTTTAAAGCCAAAACCGTTTAGGCATAACAACAACATGTTTGACAAACAGGATATATAAGTTTTGTGAATCCTACCCCCTCTTAGTCTCCCCCAAGGGGGAGATATCATTGTTCCTCACTTAATGTATGTATCGGAATATGTGCCAGTTATCCCTCATCGCTTACCTTGAACTTTGAACTCTTCTCTTCCTACTCCTTACTTCTTACTTCTTACTTTCTTCATACTACCTACTATTTACTACATACTTCTTACTTCTTCAACCGACCATCATCACTCCACCGGCTACAATAAATCCTGTAACAAATCCGGCATAAACCTGCGCCGGAGTATGCTTATTCAGTGCCAGTCTTGCAAAACCTATTAATCCACTACACAGGATCAACCCCATCCAAATAGCTTTCATATCAACACCCAGATGCCATGATATACTTACGATCGCTCCTGTCAAACCGCCAATTCCAATCATATGAATGGAAATTTTCCACTTTAAAGACACAAGCAGTGTAACCACAACTACTGAAAAAGAAGCGAGGAGATACATTTTTATCAAATCAGGTACCTGTAATCTGTTAAGCAGGTAAAATCCCAGATAATAAAATATGCTATTCATCGTCAATGGGATTATCCGTTCACGTGAAGTATCCATATGGATAGATTTGATAACCTTTTGAGTAAGATAAAAGGGTACAAAGGACAAGGGAAGTATTATTGTATTGACAATGATAATTATTAGAACAATACGTTTTACCGGTCCGGATAGATAAGACAGAAAAGTGCCGGAATTGAAAAGTATCAACATTCCATATACCGGCATAAACATCGGATGCAATATCACTGAAATAATCTTAGCCATTAATTTTTGCATAGATACGGGTTATGGGGTGAAAGAGCAGAGAGCAAAGAGCGAAGAGCAGAGAGCAAAGAGTAAAGAGTAAAGAGTAAAGAATAAGAGGCTATGAGCTTTTTGCATTGTAATTATTTATAGTAATGACTTTCTGAAATTTGTGATTTTTCTGGAAAGCAGGTCTAATTTAGAAAGAAGATCATTTCTTGTTTCTTCGTCAATTAACTTTCTTTTATGAAGGATAAACAAAATATTTGCGCATTCAAAAATTGATCTCCGTGAAATATTTAAAAAATTAGCAAAATCTTTATCTGAAAACGAACCCGAACCCTCTGAAATATTATTTGAAATGCTCATCCCAGCAGCTCTAAATTGCTCAGCAAACCGATAGTATCTTTTCTTTTCAACTTGATCGGCAATATCAAACAATTCATCTGATACTTTTATTGCGTCCTGCCAAATCTCCAAATTTTCAAATCGAAACATATATTAAAATTTAAATTCTCTTCTCTTCATTCTTCCTCTTCGCCCTCCGCTCTCTGCTCTTCGCTCTTTGCTCACAGTTCTTTCCTAAGCCTTGCCACCGAAATTTTCAACTGCTCACGGTATTTTGCAACTGTTCTTCTGGCTATCTGGTAGCCTTTTTCTTTGAGTATTGCACCAAGTTTCTCATCGTTAAGTGGTTTTTTCTTATCTTCTTTATCAATACATTCCATAAGGATGGTTTTTATTTCCCTCGTTGACACTTCTTCCCCCGATTCTTTATGCATTCCCTCCGAAAAAAAGTATTTAAGAGGAAATATCCCGAAGTGTGTCTGGATATATTTACTATTGGCAACCCGTGAAATAGTTGAAATATCCATCCCTGTCATTTCTGCGATATCCTTAAGGATCATGGGTTTAAGTTTTGTCTCATCTCCTTCATTAAAATATTCTTCCTGGTAACTCAATATTGCATTCATAGTAATTAAAAGGGTTGCCTGTCTTTGTCTGATTGCATCAATGAACCATTTTGCTGAATCAAGTTTTTGTTTAACGAAGCTTATTGCCTCTTTCTCATTTTTCGAGGGTTTGTCCTTTTGGGCTTTAAAAGATTTGAGCATTTCAGCGTAGGTGCGGCTTACGCGCAAATCAGGAACATTTTTTGAATTTAGTAACAGTTCAAATTTTCCATCTCTGTTTTCCAGTACAAAATCCGGCACAATCTGATGGAATAATTTACTGTGCGGGTCGTTTACCGAGCCACCCGGTTTAGGATTTAATTTCAATATCTCATCAATTGCTTCTTTTAATTCTCCATCAGCCAGGTTTAGCCTTTCTTCTATTTTCTCATAATGTTTTTTAGTGAATTCCTGGAAGTAGTATTTAAGAATTTCCCGTGCCCTTTTCTTAACAGGGTCATCCTGATCCTTTCGCTCTATCTGAAGAAGCAAACATTCCTGCAGATCACGGGCTCCTACTCCGGGAGGTTCAAAATCCTGAACAATTCTCAGGATATTAAGCAATTCTTCTTCGCTTGTTTTAATATTCTGCAAAAATGCAAGGTCGTCTACAATACTTTCCGGTTTCCGTCGAAGGTAACCATCTTCATCAATGTTCCCGATAATATATTTAGCAAGTTCTTCTTCCTCCACGGTGAGTGACTGCAGCCCCATCTGGCTTTTCAGGTGCTCATGAAATGATGAACCGACCGAAAAGGGTATTTCGGCATTTCTTTCATCATCTTTTGAATAATTACTTGTTGTAAGTCTGTAAGAAGGAGTATCGTCCTCATCAAGATAATCAGACAGGGAAAACTCCTCAGTATTATCCTCAAAAGTATCATCAACAATGTCTTCCTCTTCCTGCTTATCAATCTCTTCGTCAGCTCCTTCCTCAAGAACAGGGTTCTCTTCCAATTCCTTTTTAATCCGCTGCTCAAGTTGCACAGCAGGTATCTCCAGCAGCTTGATCATCTGGATCTGCTGAGGAGAAAGTTTTTGTAATAACTTTTGCTGTAACTTTTGCTTAAGCATTATTCTAAATAATTAGTCCTAAAGAATTATCCTCCGTTAATTATTGTTACGAGTTACGAGTTAAATTCCTATTTACTACTTACTATCTACTATTTACTTCTTCAAAACTCCGCATTCCGTGGTGTCCTTGGAAAAGGAATAACATCTCTTATGTTACTCATTCCTGTTACAAACTGAACCATTCGTTCAAAACCAAGACCAAAACCACTATGCGGGGCTGTGCCGAATTTTCGTGTTTCAAGATACCACCATAATTCCTTTTCAGGGATTTTCAATTCATTTATCCTACGCTTCAGTTTATCATAATCCTCTTCTCTTTGCGATCCGCCAATGATCTCTCCCAGGCGTGGAAACAATACATCCATAGCCCTGATTGTTTTTCCATCAGTATTTTGTTTCATGTAAAATGCCTTGATCTCTTTTGGATAATCGGTCAGGATCACGGGGCGTTTATAATGTTTTTCTACCAGGTATCTTTCATGTTCTGCCTGCAGATCGCTTCCCCATTTAACAGGAAATTCAAATTTTGCATCTGCCTTCTTAAGTACCTCTATTGCTTCCGTATAATCTGCTCTTACAAATTCCTTTTCAACAACAAACTTTAACCTTTCAAGCAGTTCCTTATCATACATATTATTAAGAAATTCCAGATCATCCGGCGAATTTTCAAGCGCGTATCTGACTATGTATTTTAAAAAGTCTTCAGCCAGATCCATATTATCATTAATATCATAAAATGCCATTTCCGGTTCAATCATCCAAAACTCTGCCAGGTGCCTTGGGGTATTTGAGTTTTCAGCTCTGAAGGTAGGACCAAAAGTGTATACTTCTGATAAAGCCAGTGCTCCCAATTCAGCCTCAAGCTGTCCTGAAACTGTGAGGTTTGTCTCTTTCCCGAAAAAGTCCTTTTCGTAGTCAACCTTTCCTTCAGAAGTTTTTGGAGGATCAAGATGATCCAGAACGCTTACCCGGAACATTTCCCCTGCTCCTTCAGCATCCGAACCGGTAATTATTGGTGTATGAAGATAATAAAACCCGTTGTCATTAAAATATTTATGAATTGCATAAGCCATCGTATGCCTAACCCGGAATACCGCACCAAATGTATTGGTTCTGAAACGTAGATGAGCAATCTCCCTGAGGTATTCCAGGGTATGGCCTTTCTTCTGTAATGGATAACTGTCCGGATCGGCTGTTCCGTAAACCTCAATTTGCCCGGCATGGATCTCCACATTCTGCCCATGTCCTTCCGACTTCATAAGTGTTCCCTTCACACCCAGGCACGATCCTGTGGTAATTAGCTTAATGGTCTGTTCATCAAATTCAGGGAAATCAACCACAATTTGTATGTTGTGAATTGTTGACCCGTCATTAAGGGCTATAAAGCCAATCTTCCTGCTTCCTCTTTTTGTTCTTACCCATCCTTTAACATGTACCTCTTTCCCTAAATTTTCTGAAACAAGCAGGTCTTTTACTTTTATTCTATTATTTTCTTTCTTCATAAATTACAAATATACTTTTGTGCAAAAATAAGATTTTTAAATATGATAAAATAATTTTTACTGTCCTCCTTTTAAGCATAGTAAGTATAAGGATTTTGCGAGCCGCCTACTCCCTTTATTCCCTCTACTCCCTTTATTCCCTCTACTCTCCTTTCTTCACTCTTCGACTTTTGACTTTCGACTTTTGACTTTCAACTTTATAACTTTCTACTCTATTATTATGTTTTCCATGCAGAAAACTTTATTTTTACAATATATTTAATAACTGATGACATGGAAAAAGACAATAAACTCATTATTATCCCCTGGGATTTTTCTAAGGTAGCCGAAAACGCTTTACTGCACGGCATTAAAATAGCAAAAATTGTGCATAATGATATCCGTTTGCTACACATTATTGATAAGGATATAAAGCAGGAAGAAAAAGATGAGATCAAGCAAAGACTGGATAAAATTGCCGAGCAGATACTATCCCAACACTCAATCAATACAAGTGCTGTAATTCTTGAGGGTAGTATTTTTTCCATCATATCAAAATATGCGACCGACGAGGAAGCGAATATGGTTATTATGGGCACACATGGCATAAAAGGAATGCAGAAAATTACAGGCAGCTGGGCATTGAAAGTGATTGTCGGTTCAGAAGTCCCATTTATTGTTGTTCGTGATGAACCTCATGACCAGGAAAAAATTCAAAATATTATTTTCCCCATTAATTTCAGAAGTGAGAATAAAGAAAAAGTATTTATGGCTATTTATATGGGAAAATATTTTGACTCAAAAATCCATATCCTTAAAGATCCGGTAACAGATAAAGCTCTCTCCAGGAAAATAAACACCAATCTTAATTTTGCAATAAAACACCTGATCCAAAATAACATTGAATACGACATCCATACAGTTGAGAAAAAAGGCAACTTTGCAAAAGAGACCCTGAAATTTGCTGAAAAAAATAAAGCCGATCTTATCCTTATTATGACTACCAAAAACATCAACTTCAGTGATTACATATTGGGTGCAAGCGAACAATATATCATAGCAAATAGTTCAAAGATCCCTGTTATGTGTCTAAATCCTAAAGCTCATATTGCTACACACGGCTTTATTGGAGTCTAATCAGTTAAGAATTAAAAGTTCATCACGTTGGATTAGGTATCCTACAAGGGTTTTCACGTTTTACCATTTGAAAGTATGTAGTAAAAAGTATATAGTAAGTAGAAGTTAGTGACTGACCATAACAAACGCACCCCAATAAAACGGCTCGGGGTATTTTTCTTTTATAAACAACTGTGCTTGCGTAAATGCTTTCTGTTTATCTCCGGATATTAGCCAGTTCTTATAAAAATTGGTCATTAATTTCTGTGTTACTTCATCACTTACCTGCCACAGACTTATAACCACTGTTGATGTACCGGCAATCTGAAAAGCCCGTTGTAATCCGTAAACCCCCTCTCCATTTCGTATCTCACCCAATCCTGTTTCACAAGCACTCAGGATAACCAGCTGGGTTTGATCCAGGTTCAGCATCATCGCTTCATAAGCATTCAGTACTCCGTCATTCCGGTCACTGCTCTCCCTGGTATCAATTGACTGAATAGTATTATCAGCGCCTGCAAACATCAAACCCGACCGGAGCAACGGATTCTCGGCTGCTTTAACAGGCTCAATACCAAACACTTTCTCCCCTTTGCCCGGATCAATATCTTCAAGAAAGAACCCATGTGTAGCTATATGTAAAACTGCCGGATTAGATATTTGTTTTATTCTGTCTTCTGTAGCGTTCTGCTGAAACCAGGATTTTGTTTTCCACCCCGCTGAAACAAGCTGATCATTTACTTTTTCAACCTCAACCTTTGTCCCCGGCAATTCAGGCAGTGGCATTTTTTTCATCTGATCCCAGTCAAAATCCATATCATAATCAGGATCGCCCATAAGGATTGCTTCCTTGTTGCCTTGTTGCATTTTCCCCTTATTTTCTTTATACGAAATCAGATCTTTTGAATTTGTAAGATATATAATGTTCTTATTGTCTATCAGGTAATCGCCATTCTCTTTTCTGAGAGTATTCATATTAACCTGGTTAAAAATCCCATCGGGAGAAATATATAAGTCCGTTTTACCCGATGTAAGTTGTTCCAGATTACCCCAATATGCATCATAAAATGCCCCTCCTTCAAATCCGCGCTGCATTGTTTTCCTGTATTCAAGGACAATAGAAGATTCCATCTCCTTTCCATCAGGAAAAAAGACCATTTCCGGATATTTTGTCGAATCGCTACTAACCACAAAACCGGCATAATAAACTTTATCACCTCGTTTTATATAATTATATTCCGGAAACCTTACCAGCTCAATACATGCTTCATTGTTTTCCAGACGGGCAGCAATATCTTTATAGCTTACCTGTTGTATCTTGTAACCCCTGGCAAATAATTCAGATGCTTTTGAAAGATATTTTTCTTTACTGTTAGCTACATTCTCAAGCGAATCAATATTAATTTTATCGGCTTGCAGCTCTTCTTTGCTTAAAGTGTACAATCTTGATAGTTGTTCTTTAATATCAAGCCATTCATTATATTTATTCACCAGTTCGGGATTGCTGCTGTTCAGTATCTCTCTCTTTACCTTGCTTGTAACACTGAGCAATAAAGCTTTTGTTGCTATATGATAATCAAACATATCACCCTTTAGTTGAGGCACCTCATTTCTTGCCGCCAGAACAAAACTGTAATACCTGATAAACCGTGAATAAAATTTCTCCCAAAAGCGCGATTTATCAAACTCACTCATAGCAGGGAAAAAAGTATTGATCTGGTCGATATAGCTATTCATAACCTCACCATATTTCTCTGCCGCACCTTTCAAATCCCCCTCCTGCCATTGAAGAATAGCAAGTGATTCCCGCGATTCTGTTAACCATGGGTGATTTGGTCCAAGTACCTGTTCCTGTATCTCTATGGCTTTTGTAAGATTTATACGTGCTTCCTGCAACCTGTTTGTAAAAAGATAATAATTAGCCAGGTCAACCAGTGTGGCAGCATACGCATGATGCGTCTCGCCGAATTTTTTGCTATAAATTTCAAGGGCTTTTTTAAGATTGTTCTCAACCTCACCATATTCTCCTTTAACCATATACAGTGATGCAATATTTCGAAGCATCACAGCATAATCGGGGTGATTTGCCCCAAGACGGCCCCGTTTAATACGCATTGCATCCAGGAATATCTCCTCCGCTTCATCAAGCTTTCCCTGGAGTTGATACAACAATGCAAGATTTACTTTCAGCCGGACAAAATTGGCTGATTTTTTTCTTAATCCATTTTCCGCAATACTAATAGATTCTTTAAGCTTTTCTGCAGCAGCATCATATTTTCCAAGTTCCTGGTAAAGAATTGCAGTATTATTCAAAACAATAGCATACTCCGAGCTGCTTTCCCCCGGCACCTCACGGGTTATTGATATTGCTTCTGCCAGATTTTCCTCTGCCATATTGTATTTTCCCCTGTCCTTATTCAACACCCCCAGATTATTAAGCGATGCACCCAGTCCCTGCCGGTCTTTAAGAACATCCCTGCGTAATTTCAGAGCTTCCAAAGTATACTCTTCCGACATAGTAAATCGCCCGGTAGTGTGGTAGAGTAAACCCAGATTACTTTTCGCCCGGGCTGCTGTTTCAGAATTGGTTTTCCCTTCACGGTCAAGAATTAAAATAGCTGCCTTAAAGGATTTTTCGGCTGAACGAAAACGGTTTGAGGCATAGAAAAGTTCTCCTGCATTATTATAATCTTCCGCATCCATCTCACTCACCCTTTCTGCAAGTTTATCTTCAAAAGAACCATCACTTACCGCAAAGCCTATCATTGACCGTTTATACTTCTCAAATTTATCCTCCGATTCATAAAATCCTGAATTATCACTGAACGAAACAGCATAGTTCAATTCAGTCGGATCATAATCATCAGCCCAGTTCTGAACCCTGACAATAGCCGAATCTTTAACCTCCACAGCTTTCTCCTTAGCAAATTCTTTAGCCCCTTCTTTAAGTTCCTCCTTCAATGCCTCCTTAAGTTTCTTCCATGCCTGCCCATATCCCGATATTGTAAAAACGGAAAAGAACAGAAAAATAGTTACCAGAAACCGGGTGTTTATTATATTTTTCATTTTCATTTGATTGAATTGTTTTATCTTATTTCAAAGTTGTCATATATCTATAGCAAATGTACGGATTTTGCGAGGAACGAAGTGACGCTTGTCCGCCGTAACGCAGTGAAGGCGGGAAGCAATCTGTTATGGCTTTCTTAAAGTCTCTGCGGTTAATTCTTCTCTTCATTCTTCACCTTCCTCTTCTTTGCGCCCCTCTGCGTCTCTGCGTCTTTGCGGTTCATTCTTCCCGTTCGCCACCAAACTCACCATAACAACAACAAAAAAAGCCAAAACAAAAGAAACAAACCTTACAGAAAGTGCATTGTCAAGAAATTCAATCTCCGACCAGATTATAGTAACCATCGAGCCGGTGATCATTCCTGCCAACACACCTTTCCAGTGTATCTTTTTCCATTTTAACATAAGCAGCAGCGCCGGTCCGAATGAAGCGCCCAAACCTGCCCAGGCATAGGAAACAAGATCGAATATAAGTTCGCCTGAAGTTACAGCAACCAAAAATCCGAAAATACCCACAGCAATAGTCACAAGCCTGCTAAGGTTAAGAAGTGTCTTTTCCGTTACTTCCCTGCCAAGAGTTTTATGATAGAAATCTTCTATCACCGAAGAAGAGATCACCAGTAACTGGCTGTCTGCTGTTGACATCATTGCCGCGATAGCCCCTGAAATAAAGATGCCTGCCAACCATGCAGGAAGCAATTCGGCAGCAAGCGTGGGCATTATTTGTTCAACATCTTCAAACGATCCTTTTCCATACATTGAAAGCCCGATTAATCCAATTACCATAGCGCCTGCAAAAGCAGGGATAGCCCAGGCAAATGCAATTCTTCTGCTGATCTTTAACTTTCCCGGGTCTTTGATCGCCATAAACCGTGTAAGCAAATGGGGCTGTCCCATATATCCAAAAAACCAGCTTAATCCGCTTACTACAACCCCCACAGCAACCCATCCTGTAGCCCCTCCTACCGTACTGGCAAAATCCGGACCTTCAGCTTTCACGGCATCAGTAAGGGAATACCCATCATTTGCAAGTTCTATTACCCCTACAACCGGTAATATCACAAGTGCTCCGATCATAATAATTCCCTGTATAAGATCTGTCCATGCAACTGCAAAAAAGCCACCCATCATTGTATAAAAAATTATTACAACAGCTCCCAGCACTATCCCCCAGAAAACCGGTATCCCAAAAGTTACATCAAGCACTTTCCCGGCTCCGTTAAACTGGGCAGCCAGGTAAAAGGTAAAGAAAAACACAATAATAAGAGTAGCCGTAAAACGAATTATCTTTTTCCCATCACCCAATTTCTCGGCAAAGAAATTAGGGAGTGTAATGGCGTTCACTCTTTCCGATTCATTACGCAAATCTTTTGCAATAACCAGCCAATAGAAAATTATACCCAGCACGCAACCCAATGCATCCCAGGCTGCAATGAATCCCGCTGCCAATGCAGCCCCCGGCAGACCAAGCAGTAGCCATGCCGATTCTCCCGAGGCACGTTCAGAAAAAGCAACAACCCAGGGATTAAGTTTTCGTCCGGCAAGAAAAAAATCGCTATGAGATTTATTTATCCTGTAAGTAATAAAACCAACTG
>JAUXED010000019.1 GCA_030618105.1 Bacteroidota bacterium
GAGTGAATATTAGTTTGAGGTTTGAAGTTTGAAGAATGTTTGAAGTTCGAAGTTAACCTGTAACATCAAACCTGAAACATGAAACTTTTTAACCAGTAACCAATGCCAGAAAAAGAATCTGTAATTCTATCTACAACCTATCTTGGGCCAATCTATTACTACTCCAGATTCTTTCTGTCCTATCCTGTACTTATTGAAAAAAACGAAAACTATATTAAGCAATCTTACCGCAACAGATGCATAATATACGGTGCTAATGGTCCTTTGACTCTTGTTGTACCGGTACAACGGGGAAGTTTTCACAAAACAGCTATTAATGAACTCGAGATCGATTATGATACTGACTGGCAGGCAAATCACTGGCGTTCAATTATTTCATCATATAAATCTGCTCCATTCTTCGAGTTCTATATTGACGATTTAATTCCCTATTACCAGAAAAAATTCCGCTTCCTGATCGACTATAACACTTCTCTTATGAATGTTTTTTTACGCCACCTTGAAATTAAACAGGGTTTTTCTTTTACTAAATCTTTCATAAAACAATATCCTTCAAAACTGCTTGATTTCAGGGAAAAAATACACCCTAAAAAATCTTTCAAAGATCCCTTCTTTAAGAATCTTGAATATACACAGGTATTCAGCCCAAAACATGGCTTTATTCCAAATCTGAGTATTCTCGATCTGATTTTTAATTTAGGTCCGGGGAGTGCGGAATTCTTAAGAAAATCAATAATCACTACTGGTAAAGATACCGTTAAGTGATTAGAATTTAAATCCAAAAGTAGCCAGGAACTTGTTAGTATTTGACTCGTTTACTGAGGGTACCACATTTGCAGAAGGATACATAAAGTACTGTTCTTCATGCATCATATGTGAATAACAAAGGTCCATATAGAATTTCTTTTGACTGAATCCAATACCTGCAGAGATCAATGAATAACTTGCATCTTTATTAGCTTCAGATTCGGCATACGCACTTCCATAATGAGCATAACCTCCCCTTAAGGAAATGGCTCCTAATCTGTACTCTCCACCTATCCTGAGATTACCTGTTTTCCTGTAAACATCTTTAATACCATCGTTCTCAGAATTAAAATTATAGCCATCCTCTCCTCTTCTTAAGCGTGCTGTTGAATAATCAACAAATTCGTAATCAACACTTAACAATGCACGTTTCCCAAACTGGTAAGCCACACTACCAACGGCTTTAAAAGGAGTTGTTAATTCATACTGATAGAATAGATCAGGGGAATCAGAACTGTAATCTTTAATCCCCTCGGCATCAACGTTATCAAACGAAGCATCGATATAAGAATAGTATTCATCCTCAAGTTTAAAAAAGGTAGGTAGATGAAAAGCAACGCCAAGCCTTAACATCTCAACCGGCTTAAAAATAGCTCCCATCTTAAACGAATAGCCCTTACCCCTGGTGTGAAGGTCCTGATAATAGGTAAAACTTTTAAAATCATAAATATGGTCATCAGGATCATACTCTATATGTTCATTACTCTCGTAGTAATACAGTTTTTGTATTCCAAATGAGGCGCCGATGTACAGGCTGTTTCCGTAATTTGCACCAATACTGAACATATATTCTCCCAATGTCCCTTTACTGTTTAAAGTCCTCTGTTGAACCTGCCCATATGTTGAATTTGCATCATCACCGTAATTTGAAAGAATAGTTTCATAATCATCAAACCCCATGTTAGTCACTGTATCAATAAGCCAGGTATCATATGCAAGAAATTCTACAAAGCTGTTCAATTCCTCCGGAAAATATCCATCAGAGTAGTTGGCAAAATAATCAAGCATTGAGCTTGAATTGTTAACCCCTTCGATTATTATATTTCCATTAAAATTGTTTTGCCTGTTATAACCAAAAGCAATATTAATATTTGACCAGCCCTCACTATTCCCCATATCAAATGATGTTATAAATCCTAACTGATTAAGATTGAAATGATAATTGAACTCATCATTTACACTACCGGCAAAGTTTGTTTCAACTGTATTATATCTAAGTGCAGGTGTAAAACTAAATTCGCTGCTGCGAAAAACACCCAATCCGGCAGGATTAACGAATAAAGCCGAAAAATCGCCTCCCAGTGCACCAAATGCACCTCCCATAGCCGAAAATCTGGCTGATCCACCGGTAAAGTTCTGCGAATACCTTAGAGCATCCAGTTCCCCCTGGGCAAATCCTGAAACGCTCACAGCTAAAGTAACGATAAAAGCAAAATATATTTTCTTCATGATTATTATCTTTATAATTTAATATTACTTCTCCATTACGGACAGAATCCGTTTGTTTGTTTTCTTGTTTAAATCAACTAAAATTTCAATTAAATAAGGTTTTATCTTCTACCTCCTGATCCGCCGGAACTTCTACTTGAACCCGAGCTTCTTGAACTTGACGAACCTGACGAACCTGAACTCCTTGAACCGGATGAGCTTGAACCCCGGCTATATGAAGATGAACTGCCGCGACTCGACCCTGAGTAAGATGTTCCACCAGACCCGGAACTTCGATTTACCGGTCTTGAGTAAGAAGACCTTTTTGTACTACTTGGCTTAGAATAAACCGATTTTGAAGTTCTGGTTGTTGATTTGTTAGAGCTACTACCCTGATACGTTCTTGTACTACGGTTATAAACCGGTTTTGAACTGGTCCTGGTATTAGTATATCTGGGTGTATATGTAGATGACCTCCTGCTGGTGTTAACAGTTGAATTCTTTTGAGGAACCCTTGTAGTAGTTGTAACCCGGTTTGTGGCAGTTCCCCTTCTATTTGTGGGACTGTTATTACTTACCTTGGTAGTGTTCCTGTTTGTAGTATTTCTGTTTGTAGTTACCGTATTTGATGTTCTTCCTGAAGAATTCGCATTAGTTCTTCTATTTGTTTCTCTATAATTTGCATAGTTACTTTTTGACCGGTTAGAGGTACTCATAACATTTCTGTTTGTCGTACCTGACCTGCGATGTCCTACATAAACATCATCCGACCTTCCCGAATTTCTATAATAAACGCCGGAATTATAATAATTAGGACTTCCCCAATAAGAGTAATATGAATAAGGGGACCAGTATCTTGACCTGTATGAATAGTACGGACGCCGATAGAAAGAATCATAATAATAAGGATCATAACCATAATAAGGACTTCCGTATCCGTAATTATATCTGTTATACATGTTATATCCTGAATAAAACCCGAAAGAGAAAGGATCATAAAACGAACTATAATAGGGACTAAAGTAGCTAAATGAAGGTGAGTACCCGTAAAACCTCCTTATTCTCGATGAATATGGTATTCCTCCATAGTAATCGTACCCTTCATTTTCATAATAATTATTCACTATCATTGAACTGTCACCTGCTTCATAATAAGCGTCAGCCTGAAGAGTATCTGTCTGGTAAACATTTAATCCTTTTTCAGTTGTACCATCATCAGAAAAATCCATCGCACTGTAAGCATTATCCAATGGGGCTGCAGACCTTTTAACAACTGTTTGAACTGGCTCATCTCCAGGTGAATAATATATATCATCATACCCTGTTGACAACATCATGCTTCCTGAACAAGCTCCTAAAAAGCCCGATGCTAAAATTATTATGTATATCCTGGTTTTCATATTATAACCTCCCGATAGTTTGTATATAATATATTAAAGCAAATTTTATACCAAACATTATCCTGTTTTAATAAATCTTATGTTTATAAATACAAACAAATGTAATAAATTCAGACAATTCACAAAAAGAAAAAACCCGGATTAACCGGGTTTTTATTTGCTTATCATCTCCTGCCAGAGGATTTTTTCCGGGATGATTTACTTCCCGATCCTGACTTTGTATCCTTTGACTTGCTGTTTCCGGACGACCTGGTAACTTTTTTTGAAGAGTTATTGCTTCTCGAATTACTTGATCTCACATTGCTTTTCTTTGTCTTTGCAGGAACACGATAACTGTTTGAACGATTCGTATTTGCAGGTTTTGATATCCTGGTTCTGTTGCTATTTTTCAGGGGTGCTCTATAATCAGAACGACTGGATTCATCCCTGGACCGTACATAGGTGTTCTTTCGTGTTTCAATTTTGTTTTGCGAACGGTTTATGTTACGATTATTAGATATTACCCGTCTCTCTTTTTCTGCATTTCTGTTATAATTTCCGGTCCTGGCAGTATTAGTTGGCGAACTGCGCCTACTGCTATTAATAACATTACTGTTTCGATTGTTATCCCTGTTTACTGAAGTTCGTGAAGGAACAACTTGATTTTTCCTGTAATTGTTACTCGCCTTGTAATTATTTGCATACTTATAAGGACGTGAGTAATAACCATCCCTATGAAAATCCCGGTAGTTATTATGGTAATAGTATCTGTCAGCATAAAAAGGTCTGTGATAACGAATTCGATTTCCATACCATGTATTATAATAATATCTATTCACAATCCTGGGTCTGTACACAATATTATATACAGGATACCATGGATATGGATCGTAATAATATGAACTATAGTAATTCCTGTAAGGATATCCAAATGAAATTGTTAACCCTACGGGATTCCACATCGATCCAAGATATATGCTCATACCCCAGAATGAAGGCTCATATGTATACCAGTAACAATCAGTATAGTATGAATTATAATAAGAATAAGAAACATAAGGACTGTGAAACCTTCTTATTCTTGAAGCATAGTAATAATCATATATATAATCTCCATCTCCGTAGTAATAGTTATTTTCAACAATTACATCCTGACCTGCAGGATTAGTTCTGTCAAACCGGAAATGGTCTCTCTGGTTTATACCGGAGGAAGCTGTAAATGCCTGTGTACTTAAAAATCCCAGGCTTGCAGCTATAATGTATATTTTTGCTTTTGTTTTCATGACTAACCTCCTGTTTCTGTTTTATTAATCTGATAGTTTTTATTTACTTTGCAAGGCTTTTAAAAAACCTTTTGATAAAAATAAGACAAATTCCATACCAAAAAAAATTATGGCAAAAGTATTAACAAAGAGAAGTGAGAATTACGCACAGTGGTACAATGACTTAGTAATAAAAGCTGATCTCGCAGAGAACTCAGTTGTTCGCGGATGTATGATTATAAAACCATATGGATATTCTATATGGGAAAAAATACAATCCGAACTCGACAGAATGTTCAAGGCTACCGGTCATAGCAACGCTTATTTTCCTTTGTTTATACCTAAATCCTTTTTCAGCAAGGAAGCCGAGCATGTCGAAGGATTTGCCAAAGAATGTGCAGTTGTTACCCATTACCGGTTAAAAAAAGATGCTGATGGAAAGGGACTGATTGTTGATGAAAATGCCAAACTTGAGGAAGAATTAATTATTCGCCCAACTTCTGAAACAATTATCTGGAGCACTTACAAAAAATGGATACAGTCTTATCGTGATCTTCCGCTGCTAATAAACCAATGGGCTAATGTGGTAAGATGGGAAATGAGAACCCGGCTTTTCCTCAGGACTTCAGAATTCCTTTGGCAGGAAGGTCATACAGCCCATGCAACAAAAGAAGAAGCAATTGAAGAAACAGAGAAGATTGTCAACCTTTACGCTGACTTTGTTGAAAACTATATGGGAGTACCGGTTATCAAAGGATTAAAATCGGAGAATGAGAAATTTGCCGGTGCAATTAATACATATGCAATAGAAACCCTTATGCAGGACGGTAAAGCCTTACAAGCCGGAACATCCCATTTTCTGGGTCAGAATTTCGCCAGGGCTTTTGATGTCAAATTTACTGACAAGAACGGTAAACAGGATCTGGTCTGGGCTACATCATGGGGAGTTTCTTCCAGGTTGATAGGTGCTCTGATTATGGCACACTCAGATGATAACGGACTTATATTGCCTCCTAATCTTGCACCAATACAGGTTGTAATTGTCCCGATTTATAAAGGCAATAGTGAACTGGATAAAATATCCAATACCGCTGAGAAAATAAGAAAAACTCTGACTGAAAAAGGCATCTCAGTTAAATACGATAACAGGGATACTCAAAAACCCGGTTGGAAATTTGCTGAATATGAGCTTAAAGGGGTTCCTGTAAGAATTGCTATCGGACCAAGGGATATTGCTAATGGTACAGTTGAAATTGCACGCAGGGATACGTTAACAAAAGAAGTGATAAAGCAGGAAAACATTGCCGAACATATTGCAGATCTGTTAGTGGATATTCAAACAAGTATCTTTAACAGAGCAAGAAGTTTCAGAGATAAAAACACCTGTAAAGTGGATACTTATGAAGATTTTAAAAAGATTCTTAATGAAAAAGGCGGATTCCTTCTTGCCCACTGGGATGGCACTTCTGAAACTGAGCAAAAAATAAGTAAAGAAACCAAAGCTACCATACGATGTATCCCGCTTGACGGCAAAATTGAAAAAGGGAAATGTATCTATACAGGTAAGCCATCCAATCAAAGAGTCGTTTTCGCGAAAGCATATTGATCTGGTTGCTGGTTGCTGGTTATCCACCTTCGTTACCACCTTCAGCAAGCCTACGGTGGTCATAGAAGAGACAAGGCATGCCTTGTCTCTTCAAACATCTTTAAACCTCAAACCAACACTCACCTATTCTTCTTTCTTTCTTCACCTCTCCACTCTTCTTTGCGTCTCTGCATCTCCGCGTCTCTGCGATTCATTCTTCTTCTTCCCTTTCAACTTTTGACTTTTGACTTTCAACTATAATAACATATCTTTGTTAAACGTATTATAGCCATTATTAATCCATTAAACATTCATATCATGAAAAAACTATTGTATCTGTTTCTCTTATTTTTTCTATCAATCATCATTTGGACAGGTTGTAATAACGTTCAAAAAGAAACCAAAGATGATTCTACAGAAATTCAAAAAAAAGTGAATGAATTCATTGAAGTTTCACTTAAATCTGACATGATAAATAATCTGTCAGACAATCAGAAAGAACTGTTAGGCTACCTGTTCAGTGCTGCCGACATTATGAATGATATTTACTGGAAAGAAGCCTTTGGGGATAAGGAATCTCTTCATAATGAAATAGATGATCCGGCAACGATTGATTTTGTAAATATCAACTTTGGTCCGTGGGAAAGACTAAACGGAAATGAACCATTCCTGGAAAATTATGGTCCGAAACCCGCAGGAGCAAATTTTTATCCTGCTGATTTAACCAAAGAAGAATTTGAAACTTTTACAGATCCTGATAAAGCAAGTCTCTATACAATTGTTATCAGGGATGATGACGGTACACTGAAAACTGTACCTTACCATATAGCCTTTCAGGAAGAAACTGAAAAAGCTGCAGAACTCCTTCTTAATGCCGCCGATTTGGCTGATAATGAAAGTTTTAAGACTTATCTCAAGCTTAGAGCAGAAGCTATGCTTACCGATGATTATTTCGAGAGCGACATGGCATGGATGGATCTCAGCAATAATGATATTGACATTGTTATTGGTCCGATAGAAAATTACGAAGATGGATTATTCAATTACAAAGCAGCACATGAGGCATTTGTTTTGTTGAAAGACCAGGAATGGAGTAAACTTCTTGAAAAATTCGCCGCTCTTCTTCCTGAACTTCAGAAAAGCTTGCCGGTTGATGACAAATATAAGACAGAAGTTCCGGGTAGTGATTCTGATCTCGGTGTTTATGATGTTGTTTTCTGTGCAGGCGATTGTAATGCTGGTAGTAAAACCATAGCAATAAACCTCCCAAATGATGAACGTGTTCATGCTCAGAAAGGATCGCGTAAGCTTCAGTTGAAAAATGCTATGCAGTATAAATTTGATAAAATACTTGTCCCTATATCCAATGTTTTAATCACTGAAGAACAACGGAAACATGTCAAATTTGATGCTTTCTTTCAGAATGTAATGTTCCACGAAACCGCACATGGACTTGGAATAAATAACACTATCAATGATAAAGGAACAGTACGTCATGCACTCAAAGAACAATATAGTGCAATAGAAGAAGGCAAAGCTGATATTGTTGGCTTATTCTTAGTTAAAAAACTGGCTGAGATGGGTGAATTGGGAGAAAAGGACCTGATGGATAATTATGTAACCTTTATGGCCAGTATATTCCGGTCAATTCGTTTTGGAGTAGCCAGTTCGCATGGAAAAGCCAATATGATCAGGTTTTACTTCTTCCAGGAACACGGAGCATTTACCAAAGATGAAGAAACCGGCATGTATAGTGTAAATTTCGATAAAATGACAGAAGCGATGGAACTGCTTGCAAATAAAATCCTTGTTATACAAGGCGATGGCGATTATGAAGCGGCAAAAAGAATTGTTGAAGAAAAAGGATTCATAAGAGATGAATTGCAGAATGATCTGGATAGAATTTCTGAAGAAGGAATTCCGAGAGATATAAGGTTTATACAAGGAAAAGAGATTGTGGGATTGTTTTAATCTGAACTTTAGCACTCCAATTAAATTGTCAAAAATCCTGTCTCATATTGTATTTATTCATAGGTCTGTTTTATTAATAGTACTATTCCTCGTAATAGTTCCTTTCGTCACCGGACAAGAACCAGATACCATCTTAGTTCGAAAAGGGAATTATTTTCTGATCGGAGACAGTATTGCATATATACCAGGCGATTCTATCAGGTTTTTGGGAAAATATATTCTTTCTCCAACAGATTCCTTACAATTAGAGAAATCAAATGGTTTTTATGATTCTTTAAAGCTGAAAGCAAGTAAATACAAATGGACAAGTGAATTATACAGTTGGTTGTTTACTAATGCTCCGGCACGTGATTATCTTGCAAAAACAGATAAAAGTGAACAGGGATTCATTCAGCATGAGGGAAAAATCATTCGTGATGTCAGAATACTCGAACTAGACCCTTTTGGTCCCATAATTCGTGATACATCAATTATTGATACCTCGTGGATAAATAAAACGCTGAACAAAATACATATCAAAACAAAAGAAAAATATATACGAAACAATCTGATAATTAAAAAAGGAGATGAAGTCAACCCATATGTTCTGGCTGATAATGAAAGAATTATCAGAAATCTGCCTTATATTGAAGACGCCAAAATAATACTTATTCCGGTTTCGGATGAAACTGTTGATGTTCTGCTAATAACTAAAGATAAATTTTCCCTGGGATTAGATCTGCAATTCACTGACATCAATTCAGGGATACTGGAGATATATGATAAGAACATTATTGGCATCGGTCATGAACTAAAAACTAATCTGTTTTTTAACTATGATGAAGATCCAAGTTGGGGATATGAAGGTGTATACAAAATAAATAATATCAGAGGTAGTTTTATTAAAGGTATTATTAATTACAAAAATGCTTTTAATACTGAATCGTATGGGATAAACCTTTCAAGAAAATTCTTCACTCCATATACTAAATATGCGGGAGGAATTAATATTATAAATACATCTACATCTGAAGATCTGGATACCATGCCACGCCCTACCCCCCTTAGATATGGCTACCAGGATTACTGGCTGGGCAGATCATTTATGCTTAATTATGCTTCAAGGTTACGTTTGATCATCTCAGGAAGATTTTTATTCAATAATATTTATGAAAGACCGGAAATTAATAAATATTCTTACTATGATCTTCACAATTTCCAATTGTACCTGGGAAGTATCGCGTTTTCAAGACAAAAATATTACAAGTCAAATCTGATCTATAATTACGGAACTATTGAAGATATCCCTTATGGTTTTTTACTTGAGTTTACCGGAGGATATGAGAATAATGAATTCTTTAACCGTTATTACACAGGAGTGGAATTCTCACATAGTAATTTTTACAAGAACCTTGGTTATTTCCATACAAAAATAGGATTTGCAGGATTTTTATCAGAACAACAATACCGGCAGGGATTATTTCATCTGAAGTCTGGTTATTTTACGAATCTTCTTCCTGTTTTTAACTACCACGTAAGACAATTTATTAATATTGATTATAACATAGGAATCAGGCGATTTGAAGATGAGTACATTAACATCTCAAACGAAAATGGAATACGTGGTCTTAGCAGCGATAGTCTCAAAGGAACGCATCGTCTGACAATGAGTCTTGAAACCGTTGCTTTTTCCCCCTTCTATGTTTATGGATTCCGGTTTGCCTTTTATGGTTTTACAGACTTTGGATTTATCGGGTCAAATAAGTATAATATTTTTAAAAATGATTTGTACTCAGCTATCGGGGTCGGACTAAGAATCAGGAATGAAAGACTTGTTTTTAAAACCTTTCAGATACGCCTGGCTTTCTATCCAAGACTGCCGGCTGATTATTCAAAACAATTTATATATTTCTCTGGTGAAAAATTGTTCGACCCAAGGGATTTTGATGTGGATATTCCCGGAATTCTGGAATTCAGGTGATAGCCTGCAATTTTTGTAAAAAAAATCGTACTTTACCATAAAATCTCTGCAATCTATGGAGAAAGCTAAAGGATTATGGCTATCATTTACTGATTTTATCAGCAGGAATCAGCTTTTAACCGGAACTGATAATGTATTACTTGCTGTTAGCGGGGGTATTGATAGTATGGTAATGGCCAACCTTTTCCTGAAAACAGATAACACTATTGGTATTGCACATTGCAATTTTCAGTTAAGAGGTACAGAATCAGATAACGATGAAAAATTTGTTCGTGAGTTCGCTAAAAATTCTAACACACCATTCTACGCGAAAAGTTTCGATACCGAAAAATATGCTGAAGAAAAGAAGGTATCCATTCAAATGGCAGCAAGGGATCTGAGATACGAATGGTTTGAAAAGATCAGGGTTACCGAAGGTTTTGATTATATAGCACTGGCACATAACAAAAATGACATCCTTGAAACTGTACTGCTAAATATTGCCAGGGGAACAGGGCTAAAAGGTATGACCGGCATAAAAAAGAAATCAGGTAATATTATCAGACCCTTACTATCTGCAACCAGGAATGAAATTGTACAATATGCTAACGATAACGATCTTTCATATCGTGAAGATTCAAGTAATATCAAAATCAAATATAAACGGAATAAAATCAGACACCAGATCATCCCTGAGTTTGAAGAATTGAATCCCGATTTTATTGATTCTTTTTCACAAACTATCAACCAGATAGAAGAAGCCTATGAAATATTCGAAAATATGGTTAAAAAGAAAAAAGAGCAAATGGTTACTAAAATTGGTGATAAAACCCTGATTGACATTTATAAGATAAGGAACCTGTCTAATAAAACAACATATCTCTATGAATTTCTCAGACCATATCATTTTCCTTCCCAAATAATTCCTGATATTATTGAATCTCTTGAAGGGATTTCAGGCAAGCAATTTCTTTCATCAACTCATCGTCTTATTAAAGACAGAAACCATCTTATTATTACACCACAAAAAAAAGATAGCACAGAAAAATATTATATTGACGAGGAAACAAAAAAAATAACCCAACCCATACGGTTATCATTCAGGAAATTCTCCTTAAAACCCAACCTGAAAATTCCTCATTCCCCGGATATTGCCTGGATAGATGCATCTATTCTGGAATATCCTTTAATTCTGAGAAAATGGAAAGCCGGTGATTATTTTTATCCTCTCGGAATGCAAGATCCCAAAAAACTCAGCGATTTCTTTATTGATGAGAAACTATCCCTGGTTGAAAAGGAAAACTCATGGATACTAACTTCAGGTGACAAAATTGTATGGGTTCTTGGTATGCGTATCGACGACAGATTCCGGGTAGAAGAAGAAACCAACGAAATTCTTGAAATAAAAACCGGGTAAAAAGAAAAGGAAGTTTAAAGTTGAGTCCACTCCGAATAGTCTTTTTATAAAAAAACTCTCCATAGATGTCACAAAACAGGGGTTAAATTATACTTATTAATAAATACTTGTATTGAACAATTTTAAAGATACATACAATACTTATTACAAATTAGTATATCGTTTTGCATTTAAATTCCTGGGTGATCATGATAATGCTGCTGACATAACACAAGATGTATTTTTGCATTTATATAATCAATTAAAACTAAAAAGGGAGATTTATAACATAAAAGCGTGGCTATATAAAGTAACAAGTAACTTATGTATGACTTTTCTTAATAAAAACAAAAGGATTACTAAACAAGATTATGAAAAACTTGCAGCTTATGAGGCAGATAATGAAAAAAATATTGAAGTAGTTGAGGCCCTTAAAAAAATGAATAAACGTGACAGGATACTTTTAACACTCTATAGTGAAGATATTTCATACAAAAAAATGGCTGATATTACAGGAATAAAATTTACATCCATTGGAAAAACACTATCAAGGGCATTAAAAAAATTAAAACATGAAATGGAAAGACAACAACAGCAAATGCATGTCTGATGAAATGATTCAAATTTATATTGATAATGAGATAGATGCATTTGAAAAAGCAGGCATGGAAAAACACTTTGCAGAATGTAAAAACTGCAATCGAAGGTTGTATGAGCATAAAAAAATGATTTCCGATTTTAAGCAGAGTATATCTTTAGTTAATATAGAATCAATAGAGATCCCTGAATTTAAGTATGAAAAAACACCGGTAATTGCAAGAAAAAAACACCGTTTGTTTTATTGGAAATGGGCTGCCGCTGCGGTTATATTAATTGCTTCATCATTATTTATACATGAGAAATTAAATACCAATAGTCAGAATGATGTTCAATACATAATATTTGATATGAGCAGCGAAGTGGATGCCAACAAACCCTTGCACGAACAAACTATGTCAATATATATTATAGATAAATCCGGTAAACAAATAGAAACTATTATTAATAATTTATAAAACAATTAATCATGAAGACAATAACAAGTTTACTAATAGCCTTGTTTTTGGTATCTAATATTAATGCACAGAAATTATTGGATATTTACAAAAATGGTCCTGTTAAGTTAATCCCTGATACTGAATTTGGTAAAACAAATAACTGGGATAAAGTTTTTAAAACTTATAATGATACCATGTATAAAAAGCATGTTGGGAAACGAAAATCGTTAATAATATTGCATGATGGTTCATTTATCGTAAACCATTATTACCGGAATTTTTTTACAAAGTTTAGTCCCGATGGGAAATTTGAAAAAGAGTTCAGTGTTGTAAACAGCAAAGGAGAAAAGATGAAAACCCCTGATATTTCCGGGGTTCTTAATAATGAAATATTTTATACCGGATTGACCAACATGGGCAAAATGACCTGTTTTGATATGGAAGGCAACTTCCTTAAAACACTTACACTTGACTATATGACCAGACAAATTATCCCCTTACCCAATAAAAAACTGGCAGTGGTAGGTTGGGTGGCCTGGAGCGATCGATTCAGAGATTTTATTTCAATAGTAGATTATGAAACCAATGAGGAAAATATTATCTGGGATCATTTCACAAAAAGGGCTAAAGATGATTTCAAAGATCAAATGTTTGTTTATAAATACAAATTCAAAAAAAGAGGTATAATTACAATTAAAACCATGCCTTATACTGGTCATTTAGGTTTAAGACCAGCACCTATAATTTCATTATTGAAAGATAAGCTGTTAATAGCTATTCCGCCTAATGGAGAAATTTTTGAATATAAATTGGACGGCAGTTTTATTACTAAGAAAAAAGTCAATTGGGAACCCGGATCCATTACACCGGCAGAACAAATTGAAATACAAGAGAAAGCCATTGAGAATTATAGAAAAAAAGTCAAATCGATGGAAAGTCAAACAGATAAATCAGAAAAAATTATTGAATTCCTGGAAGCCTATAAAATCATTATAAAAAAGATGGAAGAAGATTTAACAAAGATCTCTGAACAGATACCAGTCCCCTACTTCTCTACTGTCATTAAAGATTCTGACGGTAATCTTCTTTTCTTTGAATACCCGAAAGAGGAAGGGGCTAACAAATTCAACGTGTTTACGTACAATGCCGAAGGGAAATTCGTCTGCCAAAGTTCATTTATTTGTGACGATTACAATCTTGTTATCAATCCCAATAAACTTGTATTTTTTAATGGCTACTTGTACGGTTTACAAGAATTAAAAGATGCTGAAGGAGTGCCAATGAGATTAGTAAGATTTAAATTAGAAAATTAGAGGGGAATTTTTATTATGGAGAAAATAAGCAGGGGCAAAACGGTATAGACTGCTATACGTTATACATTGCTGGTTACTGGTACCCATATTCTTTGCTCTTCTTTCTTCTTTTGTCTTTCTTCACTTTTGCTTTTTGCCTTGACACTGGCTACTGGTTACTGGTTATTTGTTACTGTTCAAGGTTGCTGGTTACCAGAGACAAGGCATGCCTTGTCTCTAACATCTTCAAATATCAAAAACCTCAAACCTTACTTCCTGCATCTTGTATCCTGTATCTTGTATTCTGTATTCTGTATTCTGTATCCTGTATCCTGTATCTTGTATCCTGTATCCTGTATCTTGTATCCTGTATCCTGTATCCTGTATCCTGTATCTTGCATCCTGAATCCTACTTTTAATCTTCGACTCCAGTCTCCAGGAACTTCCTAATACTTCTTTCGATCCTTTCTTTTACATCTCCGGTTTCTTCCTTTACAAATGATTCACCCGTTATTTTTTCATACAATTCAATATAACGTTCTGAGACCTCTGAAACAAATTCTTCAGGCATTTCAGGCATTTGCTGACCTTCTTTCCCCTGGAAACCTTTGTCTATCAACCACTGACGCACAAACTCCTTGGATAACTGGCGTTGCTGTTCTCCATTATCAAAACTTTCCCTGTAGCTATCCAGATAGAAATACCTGGATGAATCGGGTGTATGTATTTCATCAATAAGGTATATTTTCCCATCCTTCTTTCCAAATTCATATTTTGTATCCACCAGTATCAAACCCTTTTCTTTGGCTATTTCACTGCCTTTACTGAACAATTTATAAGTATAATCTTCCAGTTTTGAATAATCCTCCCCGGATACCAATCCCTGTGAAACAACATCCTCCCTCGATATATCTTCATCATGTCCCTCGGTTGCCTTTGTTGTCGGCGTAATTATTGGTTCATCAAATTTTTGATGTTCCTTCATACCATCCGGCAATGGTATTCCGCATAATTCCCGCTTCCCTGCCCGGTATTCTCTCCATGCATGACCCGTAAGATAGCCCCTTATCACCATTTCAACTTTAAATGGTTCAGCAAAATGACCAATAGTTACCATAGGATCGGGTGAAGCAATTTTCCAGTTAGGAACAATATCAGCAGTAGCATCCAGAAATTTTGCCGCAACCTGGTTCAATACCTGTCCTTTAAAAGGTATCCCTTTCGGAAGAACCACATCAAATGCTGAAATACGGTCGGTTGCAACCATTACCAGGTATTTATCATTAATATTATAAACATCACGAACTTTCCCATGGTATATACTTATTAATCCAGGAAACTTGAAATTAGTATTTTTAATAGCCTCTGCCATAATGTGTTATGTGTTATTTTTTGCCTTTCTTCTCATATGCCTGAACAATATGCTTTACAAGCTTATGACGCATAATATCCCGTTCATCGAACTCCAGAATTGATATGCCATCTATTCCTTTAAGAAGATTTACTGCCTGCCATAAACCTGAATCAGATTTTCTGGGAAGATCAATCTGCGTAATATCTCCTGTAACAATAAATTTTGATGATTGTCCCATCCTGGTCAGAAACATTTTCAATTGGTTCACCGTAGTATTCTGAGCCTCATCTAAAATAACCACGGCGTTTTCAAGTGTTCGTCCACGCATATATGCAAGGGGAGCAATTTGAATAATTCCATCCTCAATATACCCAACCAGTTTTTTTGCGGGTATCATATCTCTCAAAGCATCATACAGAGGTTGAAGGTATGGTTCCAGTTTTTCCTTTACATCACCTGGTAGAAATCCGAGATGTTCTCCGGCTTCAACTGCCGGACGGGTAAGTGTTATCTTTTCAACTTCCTTATTTCGTAATGCTCTTACAGCGAGGGCTATTGCCAGATATGTTTTCCCTGTTCCTGCAGGTCCGACTACCATTAACAAATCGTTCAGAAAAAATTCTTTAACCAGGCTAATCTGATTAACTGTTCTTGGCTTTATTGGCTGACCTCCGTTGCCGAAAATCAATACTTCGTCAAGATCCCCGTTTTTTATGTGGGACTGCATAACAGAGTCAAAAAACAACTTATCTATATCAGCCTCCTCCAATCTGTTATATTTAAGGTAAAATTCTATAAGTCCCTCAAATTTTTCTTCAAAATCAGCTATAAGTGATTCCTCACCAACAACCTTAATTTCGCTACCTCTTGCAATTATTTTCAGCTTTGGAAAGGAACCAATGATTTTATTCAACAGACTATTATTGGATCCATAAATGTTTACCGGATCAATATCCTCTAAATATAAAATCTTTTGGGTCATCAATTCTGTTAAATATTCATTACTTTTGACAATTGCAAATTAGTTTTTTTTTCGATGAATAATAACCTTTAACGGAAGTTTTTTTCTCTATGCCAATAATTACCCTGACTACTGATTGGAAACAAAATGACTTCTATACAGGTGCACTAAAAGGAACTATCCTCACCAAATGTCCTGATATCCATATTGTGGACATTTCACATCAGATACCTCCTTTTAATATCAGCCAGGCTGCTTTCGTTATTAAGAATAGTTATAACCATTTTCCTGAAGGAACCATTCATATTATCGGTGTAGATGCCATGCCTGATAAAGGGAATAATTATGTAGCAATAAAATTGAACGGACATTTTTTTATCGGGTGCGACAATGGTATCTTTTCACTTATCGCCAAAGAAAAGCCGGAAAAGATCATCCAGCTTAACAAAAAAAAGAATATCTATCCAACTTTCCCTTGTATCAGTCTGTTTGCTGAAACTGCATGTGAACTTGCAAAAGGGAAACTAATCACTGAGCTTGGCAAAGAAATGAGTGAACTTATTACCAGAATTCCTCTTCGGGCTACTATTGATGATAAGGTAATTACCGGTAGTGTAATTTATATTGATTCATACAGGAATGCCATCACTAATATTACAAATGAGTTGTTTGACCGTGTGGGTAAAAATCAACCGTTTGAAATATATATTCAAAGCCGGAAATATAAAATAACACATATTAACAAAACATACTCAGAAACGCCCATTGGAGAACTACTTGCACTATTTAACTCATTGGGACTGCTTGAAATAGCTATGAACAAAGCAAATCTTACCGATCTTCTCAGCCTTTCAATCGGCTCAACTGTCAGGATAGATTTTCTGGATAAAAAGAAAAAGTAAATATGAAAAAGGATTCAAGACTTGCGGCATTCAAAGAATTACTTGATATAATGGATGAGTTACGTGAGAAATGTCCATGGGATCGTAAACAAACATTCGAAAGTTTACGGAAATTGACTATTGAAGAAACATATGAACTTGCAGATGCTATTCTGAAAAATAAACCGGCGGAGATAAAAGACGAACTTGGCGACCTTATGCTCCATATTGTTTTTTATGCCAAACTTGGCGATGAGAACGGAACGTTCAATATGACTGATATCCTTAACTCAATCAATGAAAAGCTGGTAACCAGGCACCCTCATGTATTTGGAGACACTAAGGTTGCGGATGAAGAAGATGTAATAGAAAACTGGGAAAAAATCAAACTTCGTAATGGAAAGGAATCTGTTCTTGGTGGAATTCCTAAATCACTCCCGGCACTAATTAAAGCTAACCGGCTACAGGAAAAAGTTCACGGAGTAGGATTCGATTGGGAAGATCGTTCGGAAATCTGGGAAAAGATAAATGAGGAAATAGGTGAGGTTAAAGAAGAATTGCTTAAACTATCGGAGAAAGAGATCAAAGAGTACGGAGGTAAAGAAAAACTGGAGGAAGAGATAGGCGACTTACTATTCAGTATTATCAATGCTGCAAGATTATATGGGATTGACCCTGAAAACTCACTTGAACGAACTAATCAAAAATTCATAAACCGTTTCCAACAAATGGAAAAAATCATCAAGCAACAGGGAAAAATGCTGGAGTATGTTAGTCTGGATGAAATGAACAGGATTTGGGAAGAAGTGAAGAAGAAAGAGGTCAAACGATAGTCATACGATTATTTAAGGTATCTTCCCTTTTCCTTTATGTTGTCCTTTTAGTGGTCCTTTCTGTAGTCCTTTCTGTAGTCCTTTCTGTGGGCCTTTCTGTGATTCCTTCTTTGGTTCCTTCTTTGGTTCTTTATCTATATTTTTATTTTGTTTTTCATCCTGCTCCTTCGGATCTTTTTCATCTTTGTCATCATTATCTTCAGAAAAATCCAGAAGTTCCAGTTTTTGAAGGATATTATACCAAAGAACCACTTTTTTAATATCAGAAGCATATACTCTTTTCCTGTCATAAGTTGGAATAATTTCATCGAAGTATTTTTCCAACACTTTACCGGAGGATTTATGGTCTATTGAAGCAGCACCATTCTCTTTTTCATATATAGCTTTTAATACATCCTTTAGGGCCATATCTTCTGTATCAGTAAATATGGCAATATCCTCCAGGGAACTAATTTTAGCAGTTGTAAAAGCAGTAGTCCGTTTTTTATCTTCCAGGTTTTCTACTATCATGACGCTATTTCTTCCCTGCGAAATGAATTTATATAATCCGGGTTTACCCGAAATAGCAAAAAAATCCTTCAAATCCATAGTCTAAACAAGTTAAAAGTTATAAAGTTATAAAGTTAAAAGTTAAAAAAAATATTTTACAGCAAAATTGATCAAATACTATATTTTGTAACTATTCAGTGCCTTCCTTACTCACCTTACTCACTTCTCTTTTTTCTTCATTCTATATTCAAAATTTTACATTCTACAATCTTTTAAAGAGTTACGAGTTTCGGGTTACGAGTTACGAGTTAAGGTCTTTGAACCTTGAACCTTAAACATCTTCAAACCTTAAACTCTTCATTCTTCCCTACTCAACTACTCAACCACTCACCTATAATCAGGCAATTTTCCTTTCTTTCTTTATTTGGCTATATGCCTCATTCAATTTTTGAAATTTCTCTTTTGCAGCCTTTCTAAAATCCTCTCCCAGATGACTAACCTTATCAGGATGGTACTTATTAGCCATTTTCCGGTAAGCTTTTTTCAAATCTTCAACATTAACCTCGCGATCGACTCCAAGTATTTTATATGCTGAATCGGTTTTTGGCACAAACATGTACTTGATCGAATTGATATCATTTTGCGAAAGACCAAGGTATGAAGCAATCTGTTCTATTACTTTAATTTCATTTGGGTGTACTATTCCATCAGCACTTGAAATACCAAAAAGAAAATGAAGCAACTGCAAACGTGAAGAGTAATCCAGATTTTGTTTTATTTGCAAAGAAACATCTCTGAGTGGTATATTCTGTTTAAGCAAATCGCCCAGTATCCTGATACCTTCCCTTGCAGACTCCTGTCCAAATGTCTTCACGAAATATTGTTTAACGTAATCAAGTTCAGCACGAACAACTTTCCCATCCGCACGCATTACAGCAGCTACAAGTACAAGAAGACTCATAGCATAAGCTCCTGTTGTAGTTTTTTGCTGCCGACCTGATATTGGTTGTTGGGGCTGGCTATCCATCATCGACCCGATTGCAAAGCCAAGTAATCCGCCAATAGGCCCAAAAAACGCCCATCCAAGTCCACCTGCAATCCATTTACTAAATTTTCCCATAATAGTTTTACTTTATCATTTAGCTTATAAGTCAGATTTCATTTAAACCAGCTATTTCCCTCATACATTATTCTCTTCTGGTTACTGGTTACTGATTGCTGGTTACTAGTTTGCCTAACCCATAATACGTGACTCATAACATTTCAAAATTCATTATTCGTTAACTTAGCGAAGCGATCTCACGAACACAATTGAAATTTATTTATTTTGTGAGTAATCGATATTCATTATTCATTTTTTCTCCTCTTCTCCTTTTCTCATCTTCTCATCTTCTGCTATCCATTACCTGAGAGAAGCTTATGTATTTCAAGTACTCTGGGAAGTAACATTTCCTTTCCATCATTCACCAAATTAATATCCGCCTTCTCTTTTCTTTCTTTTTCAGTTAACTGATTATTCATCCGTTCAATCACTTTTTCTTTACTAACACCATCGCGGTTACAAACACGTTCAATCCTTATTTTTTCAGGAGCAGTAATATTTATCACCTTATCAAGAAAACGTTCGGCACCTGTCTCAAAAAGTATTGCTGCTTCCATAATAACATAAGCTGCTTTTGTCTGACAGGCAAACCATTCTGTAAATCGTTCAAGAACAGCAGGATGAACAGCATTATTCACTTTATCCATATTTTTTCTGTCGCTGAAAATATAACCAGCCAGCATTTGCTTATTAAGTTTACCTGACAAGTAAAGTTCTTCTCCAAAAAATCCGGTAAGAGTCAATCTAATTTCAGGATCAGTTTCCAGAAGTACCTTAGCTTCATCATCTGCAGAAAACACGGGCACATTGAGACAACGGAAAATTTTACATACTAAAGATTTTCCGCTACCAATACCACCTGTTACTCCAACTTTTTTCATTTTTTCTCCACAATAAACTCAACACTTATCGGATAAATCTGGATATTACTAACATATTCCGGTGCACTGGTTAACCGAACCTTAAGCTTATTAGAATAGTTACCTTTAACAACTGAATAGTCAACTATTGCTCTAAAATGATTAACAGTCAGCTTATCATAGTCGCTTAACGGAACCCTGCAAGTAACATTAATTGAACCCGGGAATGTCTTTAATTCAAGGGTATCCGGAATATTAACTACATTCACAGGGACGGTAAATCTGGCTTCAGTGAAACGTTCAACCGGTACTTTTACAATAACTTTCCTGGTTGAAAGATCAACATTTTCAATTGGAATTAAACCAATGTTCTTTCTAATATCCTGGTCAACCGAAGTAAACTTCTGATACTGTGTTTCTACCCATTCTATTGTATCGATAACAACACCCGGCCCGGATATTATTACACTATCCGGTTGAGAAGTAATTTTCCCTCCTATCATATATTGTTGCCCGAATTCAACATCAGTATTAATTATAACCGGTACTTTTTTCCGTACACGCTCATCAAATTCAAATACCAGAGTATCAGGAGAAATGTCAAGCACCTTAATATCAGAACCGAATTGCTGGTTAACCCTTGCAAGTGAACCGGATGTTAAAATAAAGAATTTTGAGGCACTGCCATCGGACAATATATTATAAGAATAATGACTGATATCAAATACTATGGGTGTAAGTCTTCCCGCCAGTTTATGCTTTAAAAGAGAAAATCCCGGGGCTTTAACCAGAAGATTAAACTCATCCGGTAATTCTCTTACAAGCACCTTGTTTCCCGGAATATTATTGTATTTAACAGGGTATGTAATAAGTGACGTAGTATCTTTACTCAATTCATTCAGAAACCAAAACATAGTTGATAAAACAAGAAAAAAGAGAAATACAAAAACCTTCCTGTCAAGTTTGAACTTAACCCGGTCCAATTGATCCTTTGCATTCTTTATTATACCGGTTTTCAATTCCTGGTTAAAGTTTTGAGTTTATTTTTTCAGATACAATATAACCTTGAACGTTTATATTACTTTTGAGTAGCCAGATCAGCGGCATCCTTAAGCACTGCACTCTTATCAATTTTGAGACGCACCTGTTCACCAACATCAATAACAACGACATTGTCTTTAATATCAACCACTTTACCATAAATACCACCTGTAGTAATTATCTTATCACCTTTCTTAAGCGACTCCCTGTATTTTCTCAGATCCTTCTGCTTATTAACCTGTGGTCTGATCATGAAAAAATAAAAAACTACAATAATCAAAATTAAGGGTAAAAATGTCATTAATGGATTCTGATCCTCAGTTCTAGGAGCCATTAGTAAAACATAGAGTAAATTGCTCATCACTAAATTTTTTATTATTATTTAAATTTCAAAAAAATGCTCGTGCAAATTAATAACAAATTTTATACAAGACCAAGGAAGCTATCAATTAATGGAATTATCTCCTATTAAGCCCTTGCCTCTTTTAATAATTACTTTATCACGTCTAAGGTCGTGCACAATCTTGTCAAGTATCCCATTTATAAAATTACTGCTTCGCTCTGTACAATAAAATTTTGCTATTTCCAGGTATTCATTCAGACTCACTTTGACAGGAATTTCAGGGAACCCGATCATTTCAGATATAGCTAGTTGCATTACCAGAATATCCATAAATGCAATCCGGTCAATTTCCCAGTTAATTGTATATTTATCTATCAAGTTTCTATAATCTGTTTCTTTAAGTATACTCTTACGAAACAGATCCTTTACAAATTTCCTGTCCTCATCCTTCTTATACAATTCAAATACCGGTCCATTGTACTTTTGATTTGATCTGTATTTCTTTATGGTCTTAATCAACATACTTGCAATAAATTCAATATCATCATTCCAGAAAATACTTTGTTCCTCTATTGCCTGATGAAGATCATCATAATCAGCCATATAGCAAGCAAGAAAATCTATGATAATTTTCTTATCTGCCTCATAATCATTATTCTCCGTTTCCATATAGGTTTTATACTCTTCGGAGCCTTCTAACATACTTAACAAATTCTTAACCAGTTCAGGATAGTTCACCCAGGAAAGCTTCCTGTTATTTATATATTTATGTAACCTGTAATTTTCCTGAAATTGCAGGATAAGCTTATTTTCGATAAAGCGGATATTTGGATAAAGATCATCATGCTCAGGTATCTGTTTATGCTTTGCTAATTCAATTTTTTTAATAGCAGCATCCCTGATATCAATGATCAACAGGTGTAGCAAGTAATAAAGGTCATAAGTTTTTTCAATACTGAAAAACAGATCCTTTTCTGATTGACTAATTGTTTTACCCTCTGATTTATAATGGGCATAAAGTGCCTGTAATATCTTAATTCTCAATAACCTTCTGCTAATCATGCCTAAAGAACCACTTAATAAAAACTGTGCAAATTTAATCCAATTTTTATGATAAAAATAATTATTCACTCCAAAATGAACTATTCAGCCATAAATTTCTCTCCGAACTGTTTAATGATAATAATGGGATTTCATCTGTTTATATTTAATTTAAGATGTCAGATGGAACCGCATGTCATAAATAATTATTCCTTTGTGTGTTAATTAAATAATTATTTATAACATGCTTGTTTCATAAAATATTTTTTACATTTGGGCATTGATTAATTAACTATAACTCAAAAATTTCTTAATGATGGAAGACGGACAAGAAAAAAAGGATGAACAAGTTGAGAATAATGATGATCAAAAAAACAACAATCGGGAAGAAATATTCTCGGAAGTAGTACGAGCCGGGCGAAGGACTTATTTTTTTGATGTCAAAGCAACCAGAAAGGATGAGTATTACCTGACAATTACCGAAAGTAAAAAAAGATTTAACAGAGAAGGTAATTTTTTCTATGAGAAACACAAGGTTTTTCTGTATAAAGAAGACTTTGATAAATTCTCGGATGCACTAGTTTCTACTCTTGGTTTTATTAAAGAAAAACAGCCAAACATTGTGGTGGCAGAGGATGAAAACACAGAAACCAATGCTAAGAATGAGACTATCTCGAACGATTATACCAATGTAGAGTTTGAGGATCTGGAGGAAAAAAAAGAATAATAATTACAAGAAAACCGGTCTCACACCGGTTTTTCCTCATATCATATCAGGAGTTTAAGGGTTAATTGGCTAATTGGTTATTGGTTCTTAACCTTAGGAATAAGGCATGTCTTGTCTCTACAAACATCTTCTTAAAAACTTTTCACCTCTTCTCACTTTCTCATCTTCTCCTCTTCTCTCTGCTCTTTGCTCTAATAAGGTATTGTTTAGAAGTATTATTAATAGTACGTTTGCAAAATTAAAAATAAACTGACCGGCAGGCAACACCGCTGGTTCCTGAAATGAATTTATCACAACTAAAAAATAATGAAGAAGGAATAATCACAAAAGTGAGAGGGCGGGGTGCGTTCAGGAAAAGGATAATGGAAATGGGATTTGTTAAAGGAAAAAAAATAAAGGTTGTTAAAAATGCCCCACTGCAAGATCCTATCCAGTATTCTATAATGTCATATGAGGTTTCCCTGAGGCGTAGCGAAGCACAACTTATTGAGATTGTTACAATTGAAGAAGCACAAAAAAATGGAATTAAAAATTTCAATGGAACAAAAACTGAAGAATCTTTTATACGTACTGCCAGAGTAAAAGGGAAACATATAAATGTAGCCCTTGTCGGAAACCCCAACTGCGGAAAGACCACTCTGTTCAATCATGCATCTCACTCACGCGAGCATGTCGGAAATTACGGCGGAGTTACAATTGATTCAAAAATTGCTAATTTCAAACGGGGCGACTATACTTTTGAACTTATTGATCTTCCCGGAACCTACTCTTTATCAGCTTATTCACCTGAAGAGATATTTGTCAGGAAACATATTTTCGGAAAGATGCCGGACGTAGTGATCAATGTGGTTGATGCCTCTAACCTTGAAAGGAACCTGTTTCTTACCACTCAGCTGATTGACATGGACATACGTGTTGTTATGGCACTTAACATGTATGATGAACACCTTAAGCGAGGCGACCAATTCGATTACAATTCTCTCGGGAAAATGATAGGTATCCCTATTATACCTACAATCAGTTCAAAGGGATCAGGGATAAAACAACTCTTCGATAAAGTAATTGATGTTTATGAAGACAGGGATCCTGATTTGAGACATGTACATATTAAATACGAAAAACCGGTCGAAGATTCTCTTAAGATATTGCAGGATATTATCTGGGAAAATAAGGCACTGACAGATAAAGTATCCTCACGATTCTATGCAATTAAACTACTTGAAAAAGATAAGGCCGTTCATTTCTCCCTTTCCAGATGGCCCAACTACAAAAAGATCAATGATACTACAAAAAAAGATATATCCAGTCTTGAAAACCAATATAAAGAAGATACAGAGTCACTTATTACTGATGCAAGGTATGGGTTTATTGCCGGTGCACTGAAAGAAACTTACAAAAACGGGACAGTTGAGAGAAACGTTACAAAGCGAATTGATGATTTTATAACTCATAAGCTGTTCGGATTTCCTATCTTTTTCATCGCTATGTTCATTATGTTCTTTTCCACATTTGAGCTGGGAAGGTTTCCAATGCAATGGCTGGAAATAATAATTGGCTGGCTCTCCGGCTGGTTGAACGGAGTTATTACTGACGGACCATTAAAAGCCCTACTGATAAATGGTATTGTAAGCGGTGTCGGAAGTGTTATCGTGTTCTTGCCTAATATCCTGATCCTTTTCTTCTTTATATCACTTATGGAAGATACAGGCTATATGGCGAGGGCTGCTTTTATTATGGACAAAGTAATGCATAAGATCGGACTGCATGGAAAATCATTTATTCCGCTTATCATGGGATTTGGATGCAATGTACCTGCTATAATGGCTACACGCTCAATCGAAAACCGTAATAACAGGCTGCTCACTATTCTTATTAACCCATTTATGTCTTGTAGTGCACGACTTCCCATTTATATTCTCATAATTGGTGCATTTTTCCCTAAAAACCCGGGTATCATTCTGTTTGTGTTGTATTTTACCGGTATTATCCTGGCTGGAATTGTTGCAGTTATCCTGAAAAAAATATTTTTCAGAACCGAGGAGGTGCCTTTCGTAATGGAACTCCCACCCTATAGAATGCCAACCATAAAGTCTACTCTGAAACATATGTGGTATAAAGGATTTCAATACTTAAAAAAAATGGGGGGAGTGATACTTGTAGCTTCAATAATAATATGGGCACTTGGATACTACCCAAGAAATGTATCCTATTCAATTGACTATAATAATATGATTGAAGAAACTATTAAGCAAGCTGAAAAGGAAAAAGCATTGATTTCCAACACTGAAACAGGAGTCTTAGAAAAACTTGAACTGCAAAAAAACAGTAAAATCAAAACATTACAACTCCGGCAACAAACAGAACATCAGGAAAAATCATATATCGGACAAATCGGGTATTTCATTGAACCTGTTATCAAACCATTAGGATTTGACTGGAGAATAGGGATATGTCTTCTCTCCGGGATCGCTGCAAAAGAAATTGTCGTTAGCACAATGGCAGTCCTTTATCAGGCAGGAGTTGATTCGGATGGTGCTTCCGAAACCCTGGCACAAAAAATTAAAGAAATTCGCTATAGTGAAGGCGAAAGAAAAGGTGACCTTGTTTTCAATCCTCTTGTAGCTTTAGCATTCTTAATATTTATCCTGGTCTATTTTCCATGTGTTGCAGTTATTGCAGCAATAAAAAAGGAATCAGGTAGCTGGAAATGGGCAGTTTTTACTATCGCATATACAACAAGTCTTGCCTGGATACTCTCTTATATGGTTTATCAGGTTGGAAGCCTATTTGTTTAGGAAGGGAATAGAGGGAATAGAGGGAATAGAGGGAATAGAGGGGATAGAGGGAATAGAGGGGATAGAGGGAATAGAGGGGATAGAGGGAATAGAGGGAATAGAGGGAATAGAGGGAATAGAGGGAATAGAGGGGATAGAG
>JAUXED010000130.1 GCA_030618105.1 Bacteroidota bacterium
ATAGTACGTATTTTCTGCTGTTTTCCGTAATAAAGCATTCTAAATATCTGAAATTTCAGAACTGTGTTGTAGTAATGCTGTGTTACAATGTTGCTGTGAGGCAGGTAATCATTAAGAAAACATAAATATAATAACGTTATTAATAACGTAATTAATAACGTAATTAATAACGTAATTATTTTGTTTAATAAAACATATAAAGTCTGAGAATCAAACCTCTTCTAACCACAGTGAAATATGCTCCTTCCCTGTTGAAATATTTTCGTACCTCAAATTTCACAGGGCAGGCGTCGCATTTCACGTGGCAAGCCTTAAACATCTTTATTCTTCCCTTTTTAATTTATAATTTTTAATTTATAATTTATTTCTTCCTTACTCACCCACTCAACTACTCAACTACTCAACTACTCAACTACTCAACTCTTCTCTTTTCCCTTTACATTACAATCCAAAACGATATGAGAATTTTACGAGAAACACATTGTATGGTGTGATATCGAAAAGATCACCAATATCCCTGCCTAATGAAAAATCACCTGTTGGATCGAATGCATCCCTGCTTTGTGACCAGACAAGAAAAACAGTTGAACCGGGAATATATTCCCAACGGGCTACAAGATTTGAACGGAACTCTTTTACATTGAAATCCGGATCCTCCAAAAAATAGTCTTCCGTAGAATCAAGGTCTTCATCTATTGCATAATAAGTATCATCGTCATTATAATAGGTAATTTCATCACCTGAAAAGGTATGAAAACGGTCTGTGTAATCATCGGCAAGATTGTTGGTAATGCGTTTAAAATCTGAATATTTACCTGCTGCAATAAATGGTTGTCCCCAGTATTGTATTGTCAGATTAGGAGTTAAGCTAAGGTTCAGGCGTAAAGACATTCCCAGGACTTTCTGGTCAATACCGGCAAAAATATATCTTTCTTCATCATTGAAATATTGTTTGGTGACATACTGCATATCTCTTCTATTGATATTGTAATTTGGACGCAAACTGATGGATAGTGTTTTCAAAGGTTTGTATGTGGCTTGAAGTGAGTATGTGTTTGATTCACTTGAATTGTATCTGCCCCGGTTGTTTGATATCATAAGGTTAAAAGATAATTTCTTACGGTTATCTGTCCGTATTGAAATGTAATTATTGATACTGCCTGGCATTTTCATAGAGGGACCACCTCTAAGCAGGGAATTTGATATACGTTGACCCTGCAGATTTAATCCTGTTGACAGGCTCCAGTAGTTCTTAAACTGGGTGTAGAGGTTAATATTTCCTCCGTTTACAATATTTACCCATCCAAAGTCCCAGAATCTCCATTGGTTGAAGTTAACTGAGAAATTCCTGAATATGCTGAATGGTTCCCATATGCGGTATTGAGCCCATGCAATTTGTATGATCTCATCTGTCGAACGCAGAAAACCAACATCATTAAGTTCGAGTCCGGGTGATTTCCATACCATGAAAACACCGTAATTAAAATGTCCACCTCCGGTTTTCATAAACTGGAGCCTGCCTCCGTGTCCCATAAGACTTGTACATGTTGAATCAATAGAAAGATAGTCGGCATCCGGTCGCTGAAAATAACGTGCTGAAGATTCCTGGGTACGCAGCAATGCCTCAGGTGTTCCGTTCACCTGGCTTAAAAAGAATTTGCCGGAGATACTATATGTCCGGTCTTTCCACTGGTGCATAAAGTCGAGTCCGCCTGTGTAGGCTGAGTTGTGAAGATATTTGAGTGCATCTGATTCAATATTACGGTTTGTTGCAGTGAACATTCCGCCAATGATAGTATTTCCTTTATCATAATCCTTCTGCAGACGTGTGACAAAATAATTGGTAAGGGGTTCAACGGTTTCAAATCTCCTTTCACCCTCAAGATCAATTTCTGCCCGTTCTTCAGCCGCAACACTTTCCATTATGCCTATTGAAAGTCCGTTTTTTGTTTTACCCGAAAGTTTGGCTGCACCAAGAATAGTTGTGTTACCGGGAATTTCTGTATATTCTCCCGATTCAAGGTCGGGATAATGATGAGGACGCCTGCCGATCCTTCTTGAATAAAAAAGGTTTTCTGAAGACAGATCACCATCACCAATCATAAGATTGTACGAATAGATACTTTTTCCTTCAACGAAAAATGGACGTTTCTCTTCAAAAAATGTCTCGTATGCCGTAAGATTCACCTCTGACGGGTCTGCTTCAACCTGTCCAAAGTCAGGATTAACTGTAAAATCGAGCGTAAGGTTGTTCGTGACACCGATCTTGCCATCTATTCCGGCGGAAATATTTTTTAATTTGCCTGTGGCGAATGGATTGCCTTCGGATTTTTCAAACCTTTCAACTTTTGCAACAGTGTAAGGGGCTATCTCAATCTGTCTTTTTGGCTCAAGATCATTCAATCCATGCAATTCGCCAATAAGATGTACCCAGCCCGGGGCGTTTTGAGGTATATGCTGCCATATCGAAAGTTCTTCTTTTCTGAACAACATCCGGGCAACCTGCAAACCCCAGGTTTGACTGCCTTTTTTATCAAAACGTAATTGCGAAAGAGGGATCCTCATCTCAGCAGTCCACCCTTCGGTATCAATATTTGTTTGAACATACCAGATAGGGTCCCATGTCATATCTTCATTCTGACCATCATTGGTCATTATCATATCAGTTTTTACCCCGGCAGCACTGACAAGAAAGGTAAAAGCAGTACGAAGATCAAAATAACTGTCAAGCTGGATCCCGGCAAAATCACCATCAATCTCATCTCTCCTTGTCATTCTGGTTCCGATACTGTCAGGATGTGTATCATGTGCCCTGATCCCAACATAAATATTATTGTCATCATATAATATCTTAAAAGATGTTTCCTGTGATGGTTCGTTCCCGTCGTAAGGCTGAGACTGCTTGAAACCGCTTTGCCATTTCACCAGATCCCAGGCTTCATCATCCAGAAGACCATTAATTATTATTTCCGTCTTTACTCTTTTAGTTTCATATACTCTTTTTCCATCAATAAATTTATTTGCAAATAAATTGCAACTCAATAAAGTAGTTATGATAACTAAACTAATCGCTTTTTTCATAAATCTTTCTCAATTTTCAGGTTTATATGGCTTGCTCTGTTTAATCCTTTCTAAATAAATTAGTGTCTGTCCATAAAGTCAAACAAATCATGTTCATTTCCGAATGATTTATTTTCTGATGGCACTTTTATTAAAGACGATATAAAAGTTAAATTGTTGCAAATAATTTTGTTGATTTTAATAAATGATTTTATAAATGATTTTCGTACCTTGATTTTATTTATTATTTGAAATATTTTTTACCGGAGTAAATGGGATTATTATTACACACTAATACTTCTCAGCCATGAAAACAAAACTCTTTTTTACTTTTTACTTTTTACTTTTTACTTTTTACTTGATTTATTCCCAGGTTCCACTGGGCTTTAATTACCAGGCGGTAGTGAGGGATGCTCAGGGTGGTGTTATTTCTGACCAGAATGTTTCACTACGAATAAGTATACTTGAGGGCAGTGAAAACGGGACTCCTGTATATGTAGAAACCCACCAGGAAACAACAAATTCATTCGGACTGATAACCCTGGAAATAGGTAACGGTACGATGATAGCTGGTAATTTTCTGACTATTGACTGGAGTGACGATTCTTACTTTATGAAAATTGAACTGGATGCTGATGGAGGAACAAATTATCAACCCATGGGAACCTCGCAGTTATTATCCGTTCCTTATGCATTGAATGCCGGTTCGGTAGCATCGCTAAAATGTTTGAGTATTATGGAACAACCCGGTCATGGTGTTGACTCAGCCCTTTTTGAGGTTAAGAACCAGGATGGAAATACTGTTTTTGCAGTATTTAACGAAGGTGTACGGGTGTATATAGATGATGATGAGGTTAAAGGTCTTAAAGGGGGTTTTGCTGTTGGAGGGTTTAGCTCGTCAAAGGGGATTACCAATGAATATCTCAGAGTTACTCCTGACAGTGTGAGAGTTTACATTGACGAAACTATTGCCAAAGGGCTGAAAGGTGGCTTTGCAGTAGGCGGATTTAGTCCGGGTAAAGCAGGATATGATAATTTAATGCATCTGACACCGGATAACTATTTCATCGGGCATCAGAGCGGATCCTCGATCACTACCGGTATGTACAATTCCTTTTTTGGATATCAAAGTGGATTATTGAATGATATAGGAGACAGGAACGTTTTTCTTGGGTACAACACCGGGTATTCAAATACTGAAGGTAATTACAATACATTTATAGGTAGCAATACCGGATACAGTAATATTGCTGGAGAGCATAATATTTTTATTGGTTTTGCTTCAGGATATAATAATACCACGGCTGGGGATAATGTATTTATTGGAAATTGGGCCGGATATTATAACACAACCGGAATAAGAAATGTGTTTCAGGGTTATCAGGCAGGAGCTTATAATGACACCGGCAGCTATAATGTATTTATTGGCAACTATGCCGGACGTGAAAATACTTTTGGTAACTATAACACGTTTTTAGGTACTTACAGCGGTTGGTATAATACTGAAGGAAAATCTAATGTTGCAGTGGGTAAAAGTGCTGGAACAGATAATGAAACCGGGAATTTTAATGTATTTCTTGGGACGTTAAGTGGAGCTAATAATATAGAAGGTGAACAAAATACTTTTGTCGGTCAAGAAGCTGGATATCAAAATACTACTGGTGATTATAATATATCAATTGGCAGTTTATCAGGGTATAAAAATGAAACGGGGAGTTCAAATATCTTTCTTGGTCATTATGCTGGTTATTGGGAAACAGGTTCTAATAAACTGCATATTGCTAATAGTTCAGCCACTTCGTTGATTTACGGCGACTTTGACAGTAAATTTGTTACTATCAATGGTACCCTCAATGTAAATGATAACAATTTTCATTTATCAGATAATGTTGGCAGTGATCTTTCCCCGGCTTATTATATTTATCAAGGCATGGAAGGAAGTACTGCATCCTCAAAGGAATTTGCAGTTGGTATCTATGATCCATTATGGGTAGTTGGTAATGTTTACGCAGATGCCTATTATACAAATTCGGATAAGCGGTTCAAGAAAAATATTAGAATTATTGATAATTCACTTATGAAAGTTATTGGACTAAAAGGAGTATATTATGAATGGGAGCAATCTTTCATTAAAGGTAATGATGAAGAACCCATTAATAAGAATAATGAACATAAACAAGAAATTGGATTTATTGCACAAGATATTGAGAAATTTCTTCCGGAGGTTGTTCATACAGATGCTGCTGGTT
>JAUXED010000155.1 GCA_030618105.1 Bacteroidota bacterium
ACAAACCTCACCTCCTGGCATGTCATTTCAGCTCCTGCCTTAAGTGTGAAATAGGCACTTGCCCCTGAATTGAACGGTGGATACCATGATCTTCCAAGTCCTTCGCCAACAGAACGAGGACGAAAAATATGAACTGCTCCACCCATGGCATCAAGAACAGCTTTGGCTTTGAAAATATAAAATTTATTCTCCCTAACACTAAATCCCGCAGCACCAACACATCTGTCACCTTCCATTATCGGTTCGGTAATAAATATTCTTTCAAAATACTGACCATTCTCACCCAGTTCTTTCAGGGCATTTTTGGCTGCTTCTGAAACAATATTTTTATATGATTCACCATGTATCATAACCTGCCAGCGTCCTTCATTAACATAGTTTCCTTCATCGTCTTTCCAGATCGGCAGTCCCCACTTCTCAAACAGGTGAACTGACGAATCAACATGACGGGCAATGTTTGCTACCAGGTCATCCCTGGCAATTCCCATCAGATCGGTTTTTACATAATTAACATAATCCTCAACACTGTTTTTTCCATCTTTTAATCCCAGATACATATTGATAGCAGACAGACCCATAGCCACAGCACCACTTCTTTCCATTGCAGCTTTGTCTACCAGAGTCACTTTTAAATTATTTTTCTTCGCCCAGTGAGCTGCCTCAAAAGCAGCACCACAGGCAGCCATTCCCCCACCAAGAATAAGCAGGTCGGTATCGATATGGATAATTTCGAAATTATCAGGATTCATTATGAAGTTTTTAATTTACTTTTTGAAAAGTTCAGTTCCCAGGGAATCCGGTTCGGTTCTTAATAGCGGACTTTTCAAATCGTCCGTTCCTGTTTCAAATCCGGCATCCGGTTCAATAGTACCTTCAGGAATTGTCCGGATTGGAAATTTAAAACGCTTGATCATTTTATTCCTGAAACGTACAGCCCACATAATTGTGTCTGTACTACGCAATGGCTGGACCACAGCTCCAAGAGGCATAAAGTCGGCATATCCTCTTACCTCAATTGCCTGGGTAGGACATATCTTAACACAACTATAACATTCCCAACACATGTCCACTGCACGGTTGTATGCTTTGTTCTTTTCTTTGTCCAACACCAATAGATCATTGGGACAAACATACTCGCAGGCAGTTCTGTCAAGTGCCTTACACCCATCACATTTCTCATTTATTATAAAACTCGGCATAAATAAAGCTATTTTAAAGTATCGGAATTTTAATATTTATGGTTTGATAATGGCTAATTTCATTATACTTTGCATTTTTAAGTCGGCCCGCCCGTACCGAACGGTACGTTCGGGCGGGCAATCTTCAGTCGGCAGTCGGCAATCTGAAGACTAAGCTATTTATACTTTTTTGTCCCGATTTATCGGGAATATGATTAAAGAATCGTGTGTTATAATTGTTTTATTGTTATTTACTTTTTTGTGGACTGTCGACTGTGGACTGCTGACTATTAACTAATTATTTATGAAACCTAAAAATCAAGGTTATTTTTTTAATCAATTTGTAAAACTATGTTCTTATTGTCAACAAACATAATAAAATATTCCTAAACATATCTGTATTACCAGCCTGTAAAAAGACTAAAATGAAGGTAGTATGTGGTGCAGTGTTGCAGTTTCGGACTACGAGATACGGGTTTATGGTTAAGAATGAAAAAGGCTATTCGAAATTTATAAAAAGAATAACGTTATTAATAACGGCATTAATAACGTTATTAATTTTGTTTCATAAAAAGTATAGCAACAGTTTTTTTGTATTAAAGAATTTTGTCATTTCACCTATTCACCTACAGGAATAAGAGGTCCATTCAGTAAATAATCTCTCCACTGCCCGGTTATATAGTTGTATGCTCCGAAACCGGAACAGAATTCCCAATAAGCCCATGCTATTCCACGACTCTCAGCTTCCCTGGCTACAAAAGCAGTCCAGGCCCTCTGTCCAACATTCTCTGTCGTGGAACTTAAAGCTCCGAATTCCCCCATCCACAGTTGGTAGTTACCATTGTTGTTGTTCCATTCTACAACATCATCAAAATGATCAGTAACTTCCTGCTGCTGTGCAGATGTTCCGGTCCATGATGTACCGAGCCATTCAGATGATCCGTCAACCCATGAAGCACCCTGGTGAGTAAAATGAAACGGTTCATAATAATGGTAAGTAATTATCGTATTTGAGCTGTTACATTCTGCAGGCAGCTCCAGCTTTTGCAAACCCGGCACCCCGCCCCAGTTTGCCGTGCCAATGACAATCTTCCGGTTCGTTTGCCCTTCATAGCTCCGGATAAGAGAGGTCAGGTCTGCAACTATCCCGTTCCATTCATCATAGGTTACCCGGTCATTCGGCTCATTTAGCAATTCAAAATACAAGCTGTCAACCGGATATCTGTTAACAGTGAATGCTTCGCATATCTGAACCCAGATACTGTTAAGCCGGGTCTTGTGATAACTCAGGTCATGAAGATCATCACTGTCCATCATCTCCACATAATGATGAACATTGATAACAACGATAAGGTTTTCGCCCAAAGCCCAGTCTGCTACCGTTTTTATACGGTTCAGAAATGTTGTATCTATTTCATATGGATCTACATCTCCGGTATAATCCGACCATCGTATAGGTATCCTTACGGTTTTGAATCCGGCATCCTTAATTTCAGTAAAGAATTGTTGCTGAATAGGATATCCTGTACCATTCACCCAGGCTCCTTCTCCCCCGGCTGATACAGGTGACTCAAGGAAATTTCCCATATTTATGCCTCGTCCCAGATTCCCTGTCTGATTAAAATTATACAGATCAGTATAGTACGAATTATCGAGGATAACAGGATTATCTTTTAAATTTGAATTATTTTCACATGCTGTTAATAACGGATAAACCAGCAATATTATATAACTAAAATAAAATCTCATAATTCCAGTTTTTTTTCTTTAAATAGAATAAACTTAAAACAAAAATGATATCTAAAAATAACAAAAATGATATAACTTTTATTAAATTTAACCGACAATAGAACTTAAAACAAAGATTTAAATATTTAAAAATGAAAAATCACAATTTTATTAAAATCTTTTCCGGATTAATTTTAATCTCCTTTATAGCAAACGGACAGGAAAATGAAACCCTGGCACACCGCCTGGGATACCCTGCGGATGCAAAACTTCTTATTATTCATGCTGATGATATCGGCTTATCTCATTCAGCAAATACAGCATCAATACAAGCATTTGAGAAAAACGGTATTACTTCAGGCAGCATTATGGTTCCATGTCCCTGGTTTTTCGAATTTGCAGAATATTATAAAGAACACCAGGATTTGGATATTGGGGTACATATAACACTTACTGCTGAATGGGATGACTTTAAATGGGACGGAGTATTACCATCCTCTGAAATTCCAAGTCTTTTAACCGAAGAGGGCTATTTTTATGCTTCGGTTGAAGAAGTAGCTAAAAATGCTGATCCCTTAGAAGTTGGTAAAGAAATAAGGGCTCAGATTGAAAGGGCAATAGCTTTCGGGATTAATCCCACTCATATCGATACCCATATGGGAGCTGTTGCCGCAACTCCTGAGTTTATTCAGGAATATATAAAAGCTGGTATTGAATATAATATCCCTGTATTTTTACTTTCATACTTAAAACAACAGGCTCCGCAAATATTGGAATTAACAGGACCTGATCAGGTTTTTGTTGATAGTTTTTTCATGATCACTGCCAGCACTCCTCCTTCGGCATGGCAAGAAGCATATAACCAGATAATTGAAAATATTAAGCCCGGATTGAATCTATTGATCGTACATCTTGCAATTGATAATGCTGAAATGCAGGCTATTTCCAA